>DAOVDL010000104.1 GCA_030669485.1 Candidatus Bathyarchaeota archaeon | reverse complement strand
TGTGAAAAGTAGGCCAATGGACGAAGTTGAAGATGAAAAAATAATAGTGATCGGGCCAGACCTCAAGGACTTAGAGCCCGGGGGCAGATACCCCTATGGAATATGGATCGATGTCGCTGGAAAAGAAGTTGAAGAAGAACTCGAAGGCGTCATAGAAAGAAGGATCCATGAATTCTGCAATTACATTGAGGGCTTCATGCACCTGAACCAGAGATACGACATATGGTTAAGGCTAGGAACCAAGTCCTTCGAAAAGGGATTGAACTCGTTCATATTAATAGGCAAAGTCCTGATTAGGTTGTTCAAAAGCGATCTACCGTTCATCGAGAAGATACAAACAACATTCGTTACAGACCCAGAAAAAGTCAAGGAAATGATGAAAAAGGCCATGGAGATCTATGATGCCAGAGATGCCAGAGCTAGAGGATTAAAGGATGAGGACGTCGAAGAATTCTATGGGTGCAATTTATGCCAATCCTTTGCTCCAACCCACTCTTGTATCATCACACCTCAAAGGTACGCTAACTGCGGTGCCATCAGTTGGTTCGACGGCAGAGCTGCGGCGCGGGTGGACCCAAAGGGCCCAATTTTCAAGATCGAAAAAGGCGAGTGCCTCGATGCTTTTAAGGGTGAATGGTCAGGGGCTAATAAATCTTTAAGAGAGAACACGATGGGAGAAATTACACGAGTCCAGCTTTATACCTCACAACACAAGCCCGAGCAGGACTTATATCCCCACACATCCTGCGGTTGCTTCGAGGCCATAGCTTTCTACATTCCCGAAGTTAATGGTATGGGGATCGTTGACAGAGGTTTCAAGGAGAGAACCGTGAATGGGCTGCCTTTCTCAACAATGGCGGACGCAACTGCTGGAGGGAGGCAGGTGGACGGTTTTCACGGCGTATCCATTGAGTATATGAGGTCCCCAAAGTTTCTTCAGGTTGACGAAGGTTGGAACCGCATAGTTTGGATGCCATCCAGCGTCAAGGAACGCGTTAAAGATTTCATACCGAAGGAAGTAGTTGATAAGATAGCCACAGAAACCGACGTGAGTACAATTGATGAATTGAAGGACTTTCTCGAAAAGACGGTGCATCCGGTTGTCGAAAGATGGAAGGCTATACCGGTTGAAGTGGCGCCTGAGGTGGAGGAAGTAGAGGCCGAAGCGGCACCAGAGGTGCCCGTTTCTGGAGTACCAATCGCCGCTGGGGGTTTCAAGATAATTCTCAAAGACGCAAAGATCCACGCCAAGAAAGTTATTATCCGAAGAATGGAGAAGTGAAAACCTTGGGAGAAGAAGAGGAAAAGGAGAAAAACGCTGTCACCCAGCTTGCTAAGTTACTGGAGCTTCTGGGCATAGAGGGTAAAGGGGAAATCGAACTCCAAGACGTTGAATTTCAGATTGGAGAGCTTATCTTGCAGCCATCAGCTACCGCGGCTGTACTGAAAGCTGTTAAACCACCCGCAGTGCTTGCACCGCCAAAGGTGAAGCCTACAGCAATCTTGGAAGCTCCCTTCAAGCCCTTTGTCCAAGAATATCCTGGACAGATCAGGGAAGTAAAGCTTGGAGCAACCAAGAGCGAGGGAGGTTCTCGCGGCAGAACGATAACGATTGGAGGCGCGACTAGCCCGGCGTTCTATCTGTTTGAGAATCCTCCTACCCATGCGCCAGTGATCGCTGTGGACACATTTGATATGAAAGTGCGGCTTCCGAAGGCTATAAGGATGCATGTTGAGGAGGTTTGGGAGGACACTGCTGCGTGGGCTAAGATGGCTGTTGACAAGTGGGGGGCTGACTTGATTTCGGTGCATTTGCTGAGTACAGACCCGCTTATTAAAGACGCACAACCGGCAGAGGCTGCAAAAACCGTGGAGGAGATACTGCAAGCAGTGGACGTTCCCCTAATCATCGGAGGTTGTGGTGATCCAAAAAAGGATGCCGCAGTTTTTACCAAGGTTGCCGAGGTGGCTGAGGGCGAGAGAGTTTTACTCAGCTCCCTCACATTGGATATGGGCGAGGCTGGCGTCCTCGACGACTTGGCAAAAGCAGCTGCAAAATACGGGCAATCAGTGCTGGCATTCACAGCCTTAGACTTGAATCGAGCCAAGGAGCTGAACAGAAAACTTTACGATCACGTGCCCGAAGACAACATATTAATGGACTTGACAACGGCTGCCCTAGGATACGGACTTGAATACTCATTCACCATCCACGAGCGCGCCAGGATCGCGGCGTTAATGGGAGACTCAGAGCTTCAGCACCCGGTCCTGGCCGGGACCACGAACGCATGGGCTGCAAGGGAGGCTTGGCTGAAGCTGGGTCCCGAGTGGGAGCCGAGACAGCTCAGAGGTCCCATATGGGAGACGATAACCGCGCTGACCCTGCTCTTAGCCGGGGTTGACTTGTTCATGATGATGCACCCGGACGCCGTTAAGACCATGAAGAAACTTATAGGGCAGTTTATGAGCAGAGGCAATGCTAACCCAGAGAAGATAGCTAGCTGGGTTGATGCAAGAATATAGAGGAGGAGAGGGTGTGAGCGAGAGGGAGATCAAGAAAGGCGTAAGGGCGCTTAGTCCTATTGACGTGTACATGCTGCTTCCTAGAACAAATTGCAAGGAGTGTGGAGAAGCGAACTGTATGGCGTTTGCGGCCAAGCTGGTTAACAGAGAGGTCTCCATGGAAGGCTGTCCACCGATTTTAAAGAAGGAGCATGAAAAGGAGTTTAAGAAACTTAAAGAATTGCTGGCGCCAGCGATTAAAGAGATAGTAATCGGCACGGGAAACCGCGCGGTTAAGATAGGCGGCAAACTTGTCATGTACCGCCACGAGTTCACATATCACAATCCGGTATCCCTGGCCTTCGAAGTAACCGACGACATGCCGCCGCGTCCTAGATTTTCCGGTGAAGAAGCTCTATTGGACAGAGTGAGGAAAGTTGAGAACTTCCTGTACGAATATATTGGAAGGGAGCTTAAACTCGATATGATAGCTATCAGGTCGACGTCGAATGACCCGACGACCTTCAGATCAGCCGTGGGCACTGTTGCCGAGGCCACGGAAATGCCGCTGATTCTGTGCTCGTTAGACCCTAACGTTGTGGAGGCTGGACTGGTCGCGGCTTCAGGTAGAAGGCCGCTAATTTACGCGGCAACCCAAGAAAATTGGAAAGAAATGGCCGATCTGGCGTTAATGTACGACTGTCCTTTAACCATATTTGCCCCGAACGACCTCGATCTTCTCAGATCCCTAGCGAAGACTCTAATCGAGTATGGGGTCGAGGATTTTGTGCTTGACCCCGGAACATTCCCTGATGAGGGACTATCGGACACCGTCAACAACTTCACCATGGTGAGAAGAAATGCGTGTAAAGGGGGGGATGAACTATTCGGCTTTCCTCTTATCGGTACGCCGATCACGGCTTGGTTCAGCGAAAAAGACTCGAAGGAGATGCTGGCGTGGAAGGAGGCGTACGTAGCCGCGACGCTGATAAACAGATATGCCGACATTCTTATAATGCATAGTCTTGATGGCTGGTCTCAACTACCTCTTGTTATATGGAGGTTTAACATCTACACAGATCCTAGGAAGCCAGTTTCAGTTGATTCTGGGCTGTATATGTATGGGAAGCCTGATGAGATGTCACCGGTGATGCTAACTACCAATTACGCGCTAACGTACTTCACGGTTGAGTCGGATCTTAAGAAGTTTGGCGGGAACTATTACCTAATCGTAGCAGACACCGAAGGCATCAGTGTTGAAAGCGCGGTAGCCGGAAGGTATCTGACAGCAGAATCTATCGCAGAGGCTGTTAAGAACTCAGCGATAACGGAGAAAATT
>DAOVDL010000053.1 GCA_030669485.1 Candidatus Bathyarchaeota archaeon | reverse complement strand
CGTTAATTTTAATCAAGTTTCTATTCAAAAACCTTAAATTTATATTTATATCCAACCTGATTAATTCTTGATAGAATTTCATCCTAAACCTCTTTACCTCCTTAGTGTAAGAGAACTGCTTATGGGTTTAAAGAAGTGTAGATCTGGCGGGTGCTTCAAATATTGTTGTGAGTGAACTAGGAGGATGCTGACCATGAGTTCAGAGCTGTCGTCGTCGGGGAGGACTTTAGCCTTCGTCAAGATGGTGCGGTTTCCCAACTGCATTATGATGGGTGTAGCGGTTATTGTAGGTGAGTTTATAGCTCTGGGAAGTAGCCTCCTCCTTATACCAAGCCTCCTAGGTTTCATCACTGCATTCACACTAACAGGAGGCTCTATGGTGTTAAACGATTTCTTCGACAAGGAGGTTGATGCCGTAAATGAGCCGCGGAGACCAATTCCAAGTGGAGTGGTTAAGCCGAGGGAGGCCGTCTACTTTACGGGGGCTCTGGCAGCTGTGGGTTTGGCTTCAGCGGTCGCCACCGGCATTTATGTCTCAAGCCCTTACGTGGTAGCTTTGGCCGTGATTGCCTTAACTCTTGCCTTCTATTACAACGCTGTGGGGAAGCGGTGGGGCTTCGCTGGAAACCTTATGGTCAGCGGGACCGTGGCAGTTCCCTTCATCTATGGAGCTTTCATAGTAGGGGTTATTCCAACACTCCTCCTAGCCACCTTCTCGTTAATGGCGTTCCTCGCCAACACAGGCAGAGAAATAATTAAGGGCATAGCTGATGTAGAGGGAGACCGGGTTAGGAAGATCCAAACATTAGCCATAGATCAAGGGTCTAAAGTAGCGGCTTACTGTGCAGCTGTCTTTTACGGGTTGGCAGTGGTTTTAAGTATGATACCTCCACTTCTGAGCTCAGCTTCTCTCTTTTACATCCCAATAGTGGCAGTAGCAGATATCGGCTTCATCTACACTGCTTTCTCCACAGTGAGGAATGCCTCTGCAGAAAACGCTAGGAGGATGAAAAAGTTCTCGTTACTGTGGATGCTGATAGGGCTGGTGGCTTTCATCATCGGAGCTTCACCCCTGTAAATGCCTTGAAATTGCTGTTGAAGAGGAGTACCCGAAAGACCTATTAGAAACTATAAGTAGACAAAAACGGAGCTATACATTGACAGCGGGAAATGTATGGCTGAATATTTAAGGTGATTTAATGGCTCAAGGGTATGGCTTCGGAAAGACAATTTTGTTTAATGAACATTTTGTTGTACACGGCATCCCAGCGATTGCGTCAGCAATTAACCAAAAAACAATTGCAACGGTTGAACCATCTGACGGTGAAGGCATCTCTTTAATTGATGAAAGAAGTGCGACAAAGGGATATAAAGAAGAGAAGTTAGATCAGCAGAAAGAATCTCTAGAGAGAATAATGAAAGCTGTTGGGATTGGTACTACTCAAAATCCAATTAGGATAACTCTTGGAGGCGATTTAATCGCCGCAAGTGGACTGGGAGCAAGTGCTGCATCTTGTGTAGCAATTGCAAGAGCATTGTCAGAGCATTTTAACTTGGGCTTTTCAGATGAGAAGATAAACTCGATAGCTTACGAAGGCGAGAAAGGTTACCACGGAACTCCCTCAGGAATTGACAACACTGCCGCGACTTACGGTGGATTGATCTGGTTTAAGAAAGGGACCCCAAATGTGATTGAACAAATTAAGATTCAAAGACCTGTAGAGATAGTTATAGGAAACACAGGGCTCGTTGCCGATACAAAGGCAGCAGTTGCCCGAATTAAGGATAGGAAGGAAAAATATCCAGAGAAATACAGAGAGATCTTCAGAAAAGCAGAGAATTTAGCATATAAAGCGAGAGCTGCACTTGAAGCCTTCGATCTGGAATACGTTGGGAGACTCATGACGGAGAACCACAACCTCTTACAAGCAGCCGAGGTTTCTTGTAAAGAGCTTGATCATCTGGTAGATCTGGCGATGACGCGAGGAGCTTTAGGTGCTAAGATGACGGGGGGAGGATTAGGAGGGAACATGATTGCATTGACACCTGGAGAAGTGCTTCAGGAGAAGGTTGCAGGTGCGATGGAGAATGAGGGCTTTGAGGTAATAAGAACGAAAATTGGTATTTGATTATGTGTTTGGAGGCGGTAAGAAACGGGTTTTAGAGATTTTTTAGAGAAACTGGATAAGAGCGGACGGTTGGTTAAGGTAAAAGAACCGGTTTCAAAGCGGCTGGAAGCGTCAGCCGTTCTGAGTGAACTCGGCGAGAAAACGGTTCTATTTGAGAAGGTTAAGGAGAGCCAGTTTAGGGTTGCTGGAAATATCTGCATATCTAAGGAGGCTTTTGCAAGCTATTTCGATATTAAACCTGACCAGTTGGTTAGGAAGCTGGTCTCAGCGATTGATGAACCAACCAAGCCGGAGGTTGTGCAGTCGGGAGCATGTCAAGAGGTTGTGGAAGAGACTGTGGATCTCGATGCATTGCCGATCCTATTTCACTGCGCACAGGATGGTGGCAACTACCTCAGTTCCGGAGTCTTCATAGTGAGAGACCGGGAATACGGGCAGAACACCGACTTCCACAGGGCAATGCAGATAGGTAAGGATAGGTTTGCAGTGAGAGTAGTTGCTCATAGGGATCTAGATAATTATCTGAAGCGGAGTAATGGTGAACTCGATGTTGCTGTCTGTGTAGGGAACCCGTTAAGCGTTCTGATTGCTGCGGCAACATCAGTTAAGGTTAATCAAGATGAGTTAGAGATAGCGAACTCCTTAGAGCCGTTGAAGCTTGTTAAGGCAAAGACCGTTGATGTTTTAATTCCAGCTGACTGTGAATTCGTTTTAGAGGGCAGAATCATAAAGGAGTCGCATTCGGAAGGCCCCTTCATCGATCTAACTGAAACCTACGATATTGTGAGGGAGCAACCTGTCTTTGAGGCGAAGAAGATAACTCACCGTAAAGATGCAATCTGGCATGCCTTGCTGCCAGGTAAATTGGAGCATAGAATTCTGATGGGTATGCCTCGGGAACCGACTATCTTTAAAGAGGTTAGTAAGGTCTGCAGATGTCTAGATGTGAGCGTTAACCCAGGAGGCTGCAGCTGGCTACATGCAATTGTACAGATCGATAAGCAGGGTGGAGAGGATGGTAAGAAGGCGATTGAGGCAGCGTTTTTAGGACATAAATCGCTAAAGCATGTCTTCATCGTTGACGGAGACATCAACATCTTTGACCCCCCGCAGGTCGAATGGGCTATGGCTACTAGGTTTCAAGGAGATAAAGATCTAGTTATAAAAGAGAATCAGATTGGCTCCTCTCTGGACCCTAGTGCAAACCCGGAAACGAAAGTAACAACCAAGGTAGGATTTGACCTAACTAAGCCCCTTGGAGAGAAGGCAAAAGCCTTTGAGAGGGGTGAGTTTCCGAAGGTAGATCTCCAGAAGTATCTGAGGTGATTGGGTGAGGCTGACAGAGGAAGAGAGAAGTATACTTGAGGGAAAGGAAGGTAAAGCTGCGAAGAAGTCAATGGAAATTCTAGTAGCTCTGGGAGAGATCTATGGCGCGGAAAGATTGATTCCTGTTACAAGCGTACAGATCTCAGGTGTCAGCTATGCAAATCTGGGTGATGCAGGGCTGGAGTTCTTGGCTGAACTTGCTGAGGATGGCAGAGTCAGGGTTAAAACGACCCTGAACCCAGCGGGAATGGATCTGGAGAACTGGAGGGCACTGGGAATAGATGAGGAATTTGCTGAGAAGCAGATTAAGGTGATCGAAGCATTCGCGGATATGGAGGTAGCTACAACCTGCACCTGTACCCCCTACCTCATAGGAAATAAACCAAATTTCGGCGAACATATTGCTTGGGGTGAGAGCAGCGCAGTAACCTACGCCAACTCTGTTCTAGGGGCGAGAACAAATAAAGAGGGGGGCCCCAGTGCGATTGCTTCAGCCCTGACAGGGAAAACGGCTGAGTATGGACTGCATCTCGACGAGAACAGGCAAGCCCAGTTCGTCGTCGAAGTGAATGCAAGAATCGACAGCCCAATGCTCTTCGGAGCGTTGGGGTACGTAGCTGGAAAATTGGCGAAGGGAAGAATTCCCCTCATCAGGGGGATCAGTAAAGCTGCAATAGAGGAGTTGAAGTCGTTGAGCGCATCAATTGTCACTTATGGTGCCGCTCCAATCTTTCACATCGAGGGGATAACCCCGGATAAGACACTTACACCTGACGAGAAGGTCACCGTCGAGCAGAAGGAGATAGATGAAGCGATAGCCGATATGAACGACACGGACGACGTAGATTTCATCTTCATCGGTTGTCCACATTGTTCAATAGATGAAATGGAGACCCTAGCTGAATTGCTGAAAGGAAAGAAGGTGAAGACAGAACTCTGGATCGGCGTTGCAAGGCCGATCAAGAAGATGGCTGATGAGAAGGGTTACTCCAAGGTGATTGAAGTATCAGGAGCGAAGTTTGCCTGCGACACATGTCATGTTGTTGCACCGCTGAAGGGAAGATTCAAAGCACTTGCAACCAACTCCGCTAAAGGCATCTACTATGGTAGAGGTAAGAATGGATTTAAAACGGCCTTCAGACCTCTGGCGGATTGCATCAAGTTGGCGGTGGAAGAATGATTGAGTTGAGGGGAAGGAAGATCTATCGTGGAAGAGCTGAGGGAGAAGCCTTGGTGAGCAAAGAGGCAATCTCCTTCTTCGGAGGGGTTGACCCAGATACGGGAAGGGTGGTCGAGAAAGGTCACCCACTGGAAGGAAAAGAGATCACTGGGAAGATTCTGGTCTTCCCCCGAGGAAAGGGGTCAACTGTTGGCCCTTACACGATATACCGTTTGAAGAAGAATGGCAAAGCTCCAGCGGCGATAGTTAATAAGGAATGTGAAACCATAGTTGCAGTTGGCGCAATAATCTCGGAAATACCCTGTATCGACAAAATCGACATAGACAAGATACACGATGGCGACAGATTGATCTTGAATGCAGATGAAGGAAAAATGAAAATTGTGTAAAAGGCTCTCAGATTTTCGTGTTTCTGCCCTATTTTGGAATAGGCTTTGATAATTGAGGTAAATAAGTGGAAGCGGATGGAGAATATAGTTCTACTGAAACTTGGCGGCTCCGTGATAACGAATAAAGCGAAACCGTTCACGCCAAGGACAGATGTATTAAAGAGGCTGGCAGAAGA
>DAOVDL010000080.1 GCA_030669485.1 Candidatus Bathyarchaeota archaeon | reverse complement strand
ATGAATGGTCTAGTCTATATTTTTATGCATCTTATTAAGGATCTGTTGGCTCCCTGACTCTATCCCGTAAAAAACCCATCCAACCGTGTAATTTCTGATGGCCTTCAAAATTTTCTCTGTCACAGCATCAACCCTTATGTCGGGGATTGAGAGGTTCTTCGAACCTACAACTTCGCTGATCATTCTAAGTAACGTTGTAAATGAATCTTCATCTATCTTCTGTTTGAAGCCGTAGTATGTGGTTGTTCCTCCACTTATAGCAATCTTCTTAACCCCTCTCTTAACAAGCATCTTGGCTTCCTCGACGATGCGTTCCAACGGTCTAGATCTGATCTTCCATCCGAAAAGTTGAGGGACCTGGCAGAAGATGCATATTCCCTTACAGCCTCTCATGCTCTCTATGTAGATATTTGCGCCTCTCACATTTTGATCTGAAATGTCTGGGGGCACTTTCAGGGGAGGCCTTTTGGAAAGATCTGTTTGCTTCCTATTCTGGTTTTAACGATCTCTTCTCCTTCTCTCTATGCTATTCCATCTACACCGGATAGATTGCTAGGTGAAAACTGCCCGAGATGATAAGCGTCTACAACTTCTTTTATAGTTTCTTCTCCTTCTCCGACAACTACAACGTCCACATCGGGTAGATGTTTAAACACCATCTTAGGTTCAACAGTAACTGGGCCGCCGACAATTACTGGCGAGCCGAATTTTTTCTTAAGCGTTTTTACGAAGTTGCCGTATCTTAAAATATGAATTGATGAGTAAAGGCCAATGCAGTAAATATCGCTTGGTTCAATCTTTGAGTAATCGTTTTCATTTGACACCTTCACTAAATCTACGTTAAAGCCCTGCCTTTCTAGGGCGCCAGCTATGATCATAGCTCCGTAAGTGTAAATCTTCGGTGAAATGACGGTCAGGTGTAGGGCCAATTCATCTGCTCAATTAAGATAACCGTATACTTCTAACCCTTATCTTTATGCCTGACTTCAGTTTAGAGAAGAGGTTCTCCTCTGCACCTCAGTACAACTAAAATCTAATCTTTTCCAAGTTCTTGCATTCTCTTCTTGATCTGCTCTAGTTGTTGCTGCAGACTCTTCATCTGGTCGTTCAGCATCTGAATCTCCTGTTCTTTAGATGCTGGAGGTGCTTGAGGGGCGGGTGGCTGTGCAGTTAGCCCCATTCCACTACCCATCCCTTGGCCCATACCCATTCCTCTACCCATACCCATACCTCGGCCCATACCCATTCCTCCCCCCATACCGGGGCTCATCCCAGAATGTGCCGCGGCAGTAGGGCCTGTGGCAGCGTCTCTTAATTTACCGTTCTTGAAGCTCTCCACAGCTTCTCTCACGGTGCCCGAGGCACCGGTCAATATTTCGATGCTTGCTGAGGATAAGACTTGGTATGCGTTGGGGCCGATGTTTCCAGTTATAAGTGCTTTCACGCCTTTGTTAGCGATTGTCTGTGCCGCTTGAATTCCAGCGCCGCCCATGGCTCCAGCGCTGCTGTTGGGTATAGCCTCGAATTGCATGGTTTCGCTGTCAACTATGACAAAGTACTGACATCTTCCGAAGCGTGGATCGACCTGTGAATCTAAACTGCCTGATATTGCACTAACACAGACTCTCACTTGTTATACCTCTTTTAGAATATGTGCAAAAGCACAAAATATAAATATTGTGAATGTGAAGAGTTATGTGCAAAAGCACATAATTAAATTTAGGTGAAAATCAAATGGCTTGGGGCAGGTTTGGAAGAGGATTTGGGAGAGGATTCGGAATGGGTTTTGGAAGATGGATGGCTCCATGGATGGGCATGTGGCCAGGCAGGGGCTTCGGCCGAGGGTTTGGCAGAGGATTCGGCAGAGGTTTCGGTAGAGGAGCCTTCTGGGGTCCCTTACCACCCTACATGATGGGTTCATATGGATATCCAGCGTACGGACCATATCAAGGCTACGGGGCATATCCGACTTATCCACCCTATTCAGGTTATCCGCCTACAGCGCAGCAATACGGGTACCCTTACCCATGGTGGTGATAGAATATGGGTTACAGATGGAGAAACATGTACTACGCCACAGGTCTACCCGGATGGATGAGGTTCGGCTACTCACCAGGATGGGTTGGCAGATCCCCAACAGGGCTGCCTCCCGGCGCTGAGTGGATCATGTCAAGCGGTCAAATGCCTCAATATCAAGAGTATCTCCAGGCAAGAATGCCTGCTGCATCTCCCACAGCACCGATGCCGCCTGCGGGCTCTACGCTGACAAAGGAGCAGGAGAAGCAGATGCTGGAGCAACAGGTGGCGACCATAGAATCGCAGCTTGAAGCCACAAGAAAGAGGATGGAAGAACTACGCAAGAGCCCCTCAACAGCACAGCCGCAACAAGCCCAACCATACTACCCTACCGAGCCCTATGGCTACCCTCCAATGCCTTACGGCGCGCCAACGCCTGAAGATGAACTGACCTCCTTGGGAGACTATAAGAAAAACTTGGCTGAGGAGATCAAGGGTGTGGAGGCAAGAATCGAAGAGTTGAAGAAGCAGCTAGAACAGAAGAAGGCTTCAACGTAAAGTTACTGAGGGATAAAATTTCAATGGATGTAAGTGGTATTAGGGTGGCGGTTGCAACAAAAGGGAACGGCGGCTTAGATGAGACGGTGTCAGATGTTTTCGGCAGAGCCACAACATTCACATTGATAGACATCGGCGAAAGTCAAGTTAAAAATATGAAAGTTCTTCAAAACCCAGCAGAATCTTACAAGGCTGGAGCCGGACCTATTGCCGTAAAAACACTCATAGATGCAGGGGTAAATATTGTTGCAGCGGCCGAGTTTGGCCCCGGCGTATCAACATTACTTAAGCAACACGACGTTTCGATGGTTAAAGTGAAACCCGGCATATCCGTCACTGAAGCTGTTGAGATAGCGGGATTAAAGCCCAAAAAGTGAGAGCAGCTAGGAGGAGGCGATTGGTTTGCCGTTTGGAATGGGTCCATGGGGTTGGCATATGGCTCCGTACACCTACGGGTGGGGGAGATGCCGATGGTTCCCTTGGCTTCCGAGATGGTGG
Source organism: Candidatus Bathyarchaeota archaeon (assembly GCA_030669485.1). Next base: position 1,292 of record DAOVDL010000080.1, on the reverse strand, counting down.
TGGACAGGCATGTATGGGTCAATAACGCCTTGGGCAACACCATATGGTGCACCGGCAATCCCGAAAGAGCAGGAAATAGCGGCGCTTGAAGATGAAGTTAAGTTTCTGGAGCAACAGCTTCAGGAGACCAAGAGAAGGCTTGAGGAACTGCGAGGATAGGTGTGTGAAAACTGGCTTCTGAGAGCGTTGGAGACTACCTTAAAATTATATACAGTAAAATGAGGGATGACGGTTACGCGAGAACATCTGACATCTCATCAGCCCTAGGGGTTCAGCCGCCAAGCGTCACAGAGATGCTGCAAAAGCTCCATCGAAACAAACTGGTCTCATATCGGAAACGTAGAGGAGTTAAGCTTACGCATGATGGGGAGCAGCTGGCGAAGTCCCTGCAGCAAAACAATCTAACTCTTAAAAAATTTTTCACCATTCTAGGTCTACGCCAAGATGTTGTAGATGAGGATGCATGTTCAATTGAGCATCACCTCAAACCAGAGACCGCTGAATGTCTAAGAAATTTTGTGAAGTTTGTGGAAGATGCACCCAAAGACCCTGAGTGGTTAAAACACTACAAACATTACAGTGCAACTGGTATACATCCCTGTGAGCAGGATAAATTGAAATCCAAAGCTCCGAAGCTGAGGTTAAAAGAGCTTACGGCTCGATAGATTGTAGTTGAAAAACTTTAACAGCTCTGAAAAGATAAGAAAGGTAGACAGGTGATTTAGGGGCTATTACTCATGGGGGGACATCGGTGGGGTTGTCGTCGGGGCGGGCCTGGTCGTCCTATGAAGCCTAGGATGGTTGGGGAGGATCCAGCTGTCACCAGTTTTATTCCCACGTTTCCTCCAGGTAAAGTTGCGGAGTACAGAGGAGATCCTATAGTTATGACTCGAGATGAGTTAGAGGCTCTGAGACTTGTTGACTATGAGGGTTTAATGCAGGAGGAAGCTGCCCGCCGAATGGGTGTCTCCAGGGGAACGGTTTGGCGGTGCTTGGACAGTGCTCGCAGAAAAGTTGCGAAAATGCTCGTTGAGGGCCGGGAAATTACCATAAGCACCTAACTCAGCTGATGTCAACGTAATTTTAATAATCAGCTTCGAAACGCATCATCTTGGCAAACATTTCCAGTTGAAATGCTATAAGATGTCTTATCTCGAAAGGAATCCGGGATGTCCTGCGAGGTTGCACCATTTATGTTAGTTTAGCGTTTCCATTTTTGTATAACAGCTGTTGCAGCTAATCTTTGGTTTGGGGATGTGAAGGGTTCTGAGGCCGGTATGCCCACTGCATCT
>DAOVDL010000060.1 GCA_030669485.1 Candidatus Bathyarchaeota archaeon | reverse complement strand
AATACCTGAAAACGCCGGCTAAGATCTACTATAAGTGGGAAGGCGTAAGCCCCCCTGGAAGCCATAAGCCGAACACCGCAGTACCCCAGGCCTACTATAACATGCGTGAGGGTGTGAAGAGAATTGCAACTGAGACGGGGGCGGGGCAGTGGGGCTCCGCATTGTCCTTCGGTACAAAGCTCTTCGACCTCGATTGCACAGTATATATGGTTCGCGCCAGTTACGAACAGAAACCATACCGTAAGAGCATAATGCAGGCATGGGGCGCGACATGTCTATCCAGTCCAACGGATAAGACCAAGTCTGGGAGGGCAGTGCTGGAAAAGGATCCTAACACAACAGGGAGCTTGGGGATTGCTATCTCAGAGGCAGTTGAAGATGCGGCAACCCATGATGACACAAATTATGCACTTGGCTCCGTGCTCAACCATGTGCTCTTACATCAGACCGTCGTTGGTTTGGAGTCAAAGAAACAGTTCAAGCTTGCGGAAGACTATCCAGATGTGATCTATGGCTGTGTTGGAGGAGGAAGCAACTTCTCTGGAGCATGCTTTCCCTTTGTTGGAGATAAACTGAGGGGTGAGAAACCAGATCTGAGGGTGGTATCCTGTGAACCCACAGCATGCCCAACATTGACGAAGGGGTTATACACATACGACTTCGGTGACGTAGCCGGTTTAACACCTCTGATCAAGATGTTCACGCTTGGACATGACTTTGTGCCCCCGCCGATACATGCAGGAGGTCTTCGCTATCATGGCGATGCACCACTATTGTGCAAGCTCACCCACGACGGCGTGATGGATGCTGTTGCTTACCATCAGAATGAGGTGTTCAAGGCAGCGATCATTTTTGCAAAGACTGAAGGCATCGTCATTGCTCCGGAGACAGCCCATTGCGTGAAGGCAACGATCGATGAAGCCTTAAAATGTAAAGAGACCGGTAAGCAAGAAACCATATTTTTCGCCAATTCTGGCCACGGCAATTTCGACCTAGCTGCATACGATGCATACCATGATGGCAAGCTCGTTGACTATGAATACCCTGTTGACTTGGTGAAACAGTCGCTTGCAAATCTGCCGAAAGTAGGGTAACCCCTCCTCCCCCATTTTTATGGTGTACCCATGAAGAAGATAGGTTTCCTGATAAATCCTATTGCAGGCATGGGTGGTGCGGTTGGCCTCAAGGGTACCGATGGTGATGCCCTAGGGAAGGCTGTTGAGCTTGGAGCAAAGCCGATGGCGACTGAAAGGGCAAAGGATACCCTGTCACAGTTGAAGGCCATCAGTCTCTCAGAGGGGCTTACAATACTCACATGCTCTGGAAGCATGGGAGAAGATGCACTTAGAGAAACCGGATTACAGTATGAGGCAGTTTACGAAACAGGGAATGAGACAAGCGCTGCTGATACGAAAGCTGCATGCGAACTATTTCGGGAATTAGAGGTAGATTTAATTCTTTTCTGCAGTGGAGATGGAACGGCTAGAGATATATACAGTGCTGTGGGGAAGAGCACTCCGATTCTCGGCATCCCAGCGGGGGTGAAGATGTACTCCAGTATATTCACAGTAAACCCTGCGGCAGCAGCCACTGTCCTTGAGTATTTTTTGCGGGGAGAGGCAATGATCAGGGATGCTGAAATTGTGGACATAGATGAGGATGCGTACAGGCAGGGCATATTGGATATCAAGATATTTGGTTATGCAAGTATGCCTTATAGACCTACACTGGTCCAAGGGCGGAAGTTTGTATTCCACGGTGAGGATGAGGAGAGGGCGAAGGGGAATATAGCGAAGTTTGCATCAGAATTTATGCGGGACGAATCGATGTACATAGTTGGCGCTGGAACCACTACGAAGGCGGTGTGCGATGCCCTTGGCGTTGAGAAAACGTTACTCGGCGTTGATGTGGTTCAGAACGGGAAATTGATCAAACGCGATGTAAACGAGAAGGATCTGTTGTCCCTCTTAGGAAATGGTGGGCGGTCGAAGATAATCATAAGCCCCATAGGGGCTCAGGGATTTATATTTGGACGTGGAAATCAGCAGATCAGCCCTGAAGTTATAAGGCGTGTAGGTGTTGAGAACGTGATAATTATAGCTACACCATACAAACTTGAGGAGACACCATACCTGTTTGTGGATACCGGAGACATCAGTCTTGACCGTGCATTCGGTAAATATGTGAGTGTTGTATGTGGGTATAGGCTGGCGCAGAGGAAGGAGATACAAGCCGCCAGTTGAAGCTAGACGGTTTAGCTACATGAAGTTTCAGTGCTCAAGTATTTTCAATACATCTTCGCACGAGAGAGTCAAGTTCTTTGTTGCTGTAAGTAAATTTAGATGCCGTTCTCTTTGAATTGTCTGACAGTTTCCGGTAACTCCACAGAACTCTCTTCCTCGTCTCTTCTACACTGTTTCGGGTAAAGTAGTGAGGTAGATTTACATCTAAAAATGAGAGGCTGTCGGCTTCCCTTAAAATGTTGCTTCTATCGTCGCCTCCTGCCTCATGGTGGGTTACTAGGGAGCGTACATCTTCAATTAGATCTCTATTGACCCTGCAGTCCACCATAATTCCTACCAAGATTTTGGCACTGTTGGCCGCGTGGGTCTTCTTGAATTCATCGTAACTTTCAAAATCTTTTCGCTTCACCTTCCTCTCTTCAACTGCTCTTTCAACATCATGTCCCAAGGCTGCTATTTGCAGGGCAATATCCGCGTTAGGCTTCAGCTTTAACACCCATTCTAACGTGTTCTTAGAATGAACTGGATCCTCAGGAACTTTTGATTTTCTTATAATGTTTTCAATCCTGTTTTTCACGCAGTCAATACTACCTGTTTTCATAGAGGATCCATATCCTTCTAACATTTTCCAGGTTCATTAAGGCAGCAATTACGAGGAGTGCTAATAATGGCTGATTAATTATTGCCCCCACAAATATTATGAACATCCGCACATCCCGCCCAAGCCTGAGGTAGGATCTTTCTGATCCCAGTTTCTTCTGCATGAAACCGTCATATTTGTCGGCTGTATAGCTGTTCATGAACGAGCCGATAATTGCGATAAATCCGATGAAGAGACCTAGGTTGCCGCTGGTGAGATAGACATAGTAGGTTAGGCCAAAAAGGACAATGGCGTCTGCATACCGATCGAGAACAGCGTCAAACCATCCGCCGAATGCTGTTCCCTTGAATTTCAGTCTCGCTATTTCACCGTCGCATCCATCTAAAATTGAGGATAACTGAATAAGCACTCCGCCCACTGCAAGGTTGAGGTAGCCTCCGGAAAAGAAGAGAAGGGTACCTATTATTGAAACGATGAACGATGTAACGGAGATAATGTTTGGGGTAACAGGGGTCTTTAGAAGCTGCTTGGAAATTCTTGTTGACAGCGGTCGGTTTAAATGTCTTGATACTGGTCCGTCGGACGGCTTCTTTAGGGTGTCTATTAAAAATTTTTCTGCATTTTTTAGGGCACGGTTATCGTCTATGTCAATCCAGGTTTTTCCTTTAATGTCAAATGTTTTTGCCTTCCCTCTTTCCGCAAGTATCTTTATGCCGCCTGAAAGTGAGCTGTCACCATTTACGGCGATGCTTTCTTCTATAGTGTCGAAAATTGTAGGGGTGCATAGAAAGATGCCGGTCTCGTATTCGTTGTATTTCTCGATGTTTTTTCCTATATCTAAAATGTAGCCATCGTCATCTACGTTGACTTTGGTAGCGTCGTCAGTGTCAACCAGTTTATTTATTTCAGTGTTATAGTCAACAGCCAGTATGCATTCCTTATTTTTGATCTTTTCTTTCTGAAGCTTTGGCAGTATGGTTTCGTCGAAGATGTGGTCGCACATTAGGAGGATGAAGTTTTCTTTAATAATGTTCTTCGCTTTAAGAACTGATGTTCCGTTCCCTTTTTTCCATTCGCTGTTAGTGAGGTAGCTGATGTTAATTTCTCTCTTTTTACTAAGGTTGTTGAGGTATGTCCTTATCTTGTCGCCGTTATAGCCTGTGACGATGTAGAAATCTGTTATGCCGCTTTTTTCCGCTGTAAATATAGCTCTCTCAATTAGGGTTAACCCTAAAAGAGGAACTAAAGGCTTCGGGCTGTCTCCAGATACCAGTCTGGCTCCCCGCCCAGCGGCTAGGATGAGACACTTCATTTCATTCCATCTTTTTGCAGGCACATGTTAGAGGGTATATAGAGATTCACTCGTTAAGTATTACCATTACGATAATAGTTACAATAATGCTGAGGATCTTTGACTTTATAAAGACTGGAAAATGTGAAAGGAAAAGAGATATGAGAGGTCTTAAACCTCTTCATAGTGTATTATTTCTTCCACTTCAAGATTCTTGTGAAGCTTATTAACCGCCGTGTAGACCTCTTCCTCCTTTTTAGCTCCGGTGCAGACCAGTTTGCCGCTGGCGAAGAGAAGTATCACAACTTTGGGGCTGGCCATTCTGTAAATTAAACCGGGAAACTGCTCTGGCTCATACATAGTCTTACCCAGCTTGTAGGTTGCTTTCTCCAAGTCGATGCGGCCTCCGAGGCCGGCTGAAGCGACTATATTCTGGATCTTTGTCTGAGGTCTGCCCATGATGATTATGCCGTGGTTTTTAAGCTCCTTGACGACCTTATCAACAGCCTTAATGGACTGCGCCGAAGACTTTGCGCCGGTGCAGACCATCTTGCCTGAGCTGAATATTAAGGTCGCCGTTTTAGGCTTCTTTAATCTGAAAACGAGGCCGGGGAATTGCTCTGGTCGATACTCAGCCGTTGGGAAAGCCTTGGTTATTGCGTCAAGGTCGAGTTTGTGTTGGAGCGATGAGGAAGCAACCACGTTCTCTATGTTTATAACTGCTGTGGTCTTTGTCAAGCAATATCAACCTCTTATTATAGACCGAAGAATAGAGACCTATATAAAAGGGTTGATCCTGTCGACGGGGACGTTACAGGTTCAATGGGCAGAGTGAGGTAGTCTGGGTGGTAGGCGCCTCCGCCTTGGGCTGCTCCTTTCTTCCATCCATGAGG
>DAOVDL010000094.1 GCA_030669485.1 Candidatus Bathyarchaeota archaeon | reverse complement strand
GAGGCTTCATTCTCAGAAACATTAATTTCAGGCTTTTCTATCTACTCTATGATGCATCAGGCTGGCAGCCCTCTTGGTTACTGTTGAAGGTGAGATCTCGGCTTCTAAGCAAGCAAATGGAGCCTTGGTGAAGGAGATAATCTTAGAGAACTTCATGTCCTATGAGTATGCCCGCATACCCCTCCACCCCGGCTTGAACCTTGTCTGCGGCCCTAACGGTGCAGGTAAGTCTTCGATACTTCTCGCCCTAGCTGTAGCCTTGGGTCAGGCCTACACCGAGAGGTCTAGGAAGCTGAGTGACCTGATCAGGAGGGGAAGCGAGACAGCGAGGGTGACTCTTCTATTCAACAACGCCAAGGTGAAGGGGAGAAGTCCCATCCGCGGCTACGACTCGGATATCTTCAGGCTCTCACGGTACCTGAAGAGGGATGGAACCTACTGGTATGAGGCTGAGTACCACGAGATCTCCAAGGCAGAGGTTACAAGGCTTCTGGCCTCTCTGGGGATAAACCCCGACAACATGCTGATTATCATGCATCAGAACATGATAGAGGAGTTCAGCGTCATACCCCCCCCACAGAAGCTCATCATGGTGGAGGAGGCTGTGGGCTTCCACACCTATCGTCAACGCATCCTTGAGAGCCAAGAGAGACTCAACAAGCTCACCAGCGAAGAGTCTTCCATCGCAAACATTCTAGGCAATGCCGAGCAAACCCTAGCCTATTGGAAAGAACAGTATGAGAAGTACATCCAACGGATGGAACTTCTCCAAAAGAGAAGCCTCCTAGAGAGCGAGCTGGCTTGGGCACATGTCTCCAGACTGGAGAGAGGCATACGCTCACTTGGTGAGGAATCAGATCGAAAGAAGAGAAAACTCAACCGCATCACCGAGAAGATTGGAGAGACTGGAGAGAACATGAAAGCAAAGTTGGAGAGGCTCAGTAAGCTACGCTTCGAACGGAACGAAGGCTTCTTCACCCTCCTAGGATTAGAGAAGGAGAAGAGTGGAAACGAGATATTCACCAAACTGTCCCACGAAGTTCTGGAAAGGCTGGACAGACATCTAGGTGGGGTCAAATCCAGCTCCAACCCTCCCGTTGGGGATGGAAGCGAGATTGCCAAGTGGCTGTCCGAACTTGAACTTCAAGCAGATGCAGCTGCCTCAAGGGCTAAGGAGCTTGGGGAGAGGATCTCCTCTATCCAACCCAAGCTCAATCGGCTTGAGGAGGAGATGAACATCTTCCAAGAAGGCTACGTGGATGGGCGGGTAAAGGAAGCTATCCTCCAATATCAGAAGGGGGAAATTGAACATCAACTACTACAGCTTGAGCGAGAGATGAGAAACGCCCGAAAAGACCTTGAAGACCAGACTGCAACCGCGGAGAAAATTGGTTCTCGCATAGAGACCCAGCGGAGTCCTCAGGATGTCAGTGAGGATCTGAAGGTTCTAGCAGCTAGGCTGGCGTCGACCTCCGAGGTTCCTGCAGAGGCAGAGAAGATGTACAAGAACTACTTGAACGTGTACAATGAGCTGAAAGAGAAGTCGGAGATTGTCTCCGAGAATAGGCAGGAAACCTTGAAGGAGATTGAGATTAGAAAGGAGATGTGGAGAAAGGTTCTACGTGGCTTCCTGAACGAGCTGGATGAGACTTATCGGCGGTTCCTAGGAGCCATCGATGCAACGGGCACCGTGAGGGCAATAAACCGAGAGGATGTGGAGACAGCTGGCTTGGAGCTAACAGTCGGCTTCAAAGGAGTGAACCCCACAGTACTAGACGCCTACACCCAGAGCGGTGGGGAGAGAACATCCGCCATAATGGCCTTCCTTCTCGCTCTTCAAAGGTACGTGAAATCGCCGATAAGAGCCGTGGATGAGTTTGATGTCCACATGGATCCGAAAAACAGGGAGGCAATCTCCCGCCTAATAGCCTCAACCGTGAAGGGCGACGAGACGGCGCAGTACATCATGATAACACCAGGTCATCTGCCGATAGTAGACGAGAAAGCTCACATCATAATGGTTCAGAACGTAGAGGGAAGATCCGAAACCAGAACGGTGGTCTAGACGGTTAAAACAACTTCCAAACCAGACACTGAACTCATCCTACGCCTCATCTCCCTATGTAACACCGTTGAGCGGAAGGGAGTTGACCCCTTCGAGGTTGAGGTCAAGGAAGCCCTAGATTCGCTGAGACAGTGCCTGCCAAAGTGGCATTCCTTCGAGGAGTTCTGTCTAGATGCTGAAGCAGTGAATGATCTCACCAAAGTCATAAGGCTCCAAGGGGAATGGATTAAACACAGATCCTCCCCCCTATACGTGAACCCTGCCATAGTAGAGGCCAAGGTCTCTAAGCTGACTGCTGAGAACCTAGCCGAGGTCTTCATCCGAGCTTGGCGCCCCATAATTGGGTTAGAACGGGTCTCCCCTGCAAGATTGAAGGAGGCGCTCAGATATTGGAACAGCCTGCCCCCTCGAGGAGAGGCAGAGTTAGACCTCCCCACACAGGTTGAAAGTCTCACCGCGTCAGAGGAGGAGCTGAAGCGCCTAAGAATGCTCTCTGACGACGAGTTCAGCACCCTGCTGAACGGCCTCTGGCAGGAGCTTCAGCACCGTGTGGGGGAGGCGGGAAGGATCTCCTACTGGGACTTCATCTACACCGACAGCTATGAGGAGTTGGTGATGAGAGCATACCTCACAAGCTTCCTCCTCACCTACGGCTACGCCACAGTGGACGTCAACCCCATAGAAGAGGAGATCACGCTTACCCCACAGTTAAAACCCAGCGGCCCCACCAACCACAGCCACACCGCCTCGCTACCCATACCTCTAGACCACGCCACTTGGAGGAAGCTGAGGGAGGGACATGGCCGTTGAGCGATGAAGCCGCTGCCTATGCTGAGAGGGTGAAGAGAGCCGCTCAGATACTTTTCCTCCAGAGACATCGGCAGCCCGGTGTAAGGGGATGGGAGCTAAGGCGAACCCTAGGGAAGAACTACTTGAAGGTTGTGGAGCTCCTTAACCTCGAACTGGAGAAGGTAGGCTTCACGGTGAAGGCTCTCTCAGAGGAAGGAGGAGGTGGGAGCCCCAAGAAGCTTACCGAGGAGCAGCTGGAGAAGGCCAGATTCTTCGTCACCCCCACTGGCAGAATGACATCAACCGACGCAAGGATGGGAGGGTGGAGGGTGGACGACCTAGCCGTTCTAACTGTAGCCCTCGCCTACATAACTGCCAGACAGGGGAAAGCTCCGAGAGGGGCGGTTGAGAAACTTATGAAAGAGAAACTTCCCCACTGGAGGGTTGAACTTAATCTTGATCGCTTCACTCGTCTAGGCTACCTCAATCAAGATAAAGATGATATGTTGAGCATCGGCTGGAGAAGCCGAGCGGAAGTAGACCAGAAAACCCTGATGGGTCTTGTACTCGCTGAGGATGTATCCAAGAAAACTCAATAAGTTATGCTTAAAGGTCAGACCTTCGCCTTTTCAGCTTTCTCTACTTGGACAGTCCAGACATAATTGAATTTCTCCAGTCCAGTCTGAATTTTTTTAACCTCGTTGAAGCTGTTAGTGTCCGCTATTGCTAGTATGTCGTATGCACCGTAGATCTCGTAGACCTCCTTAACAGCACTGTCTTTCTCCAGTCGCTCCATGACTCTAGCATCGGTTCCTGCTTTAACGGTTATAAGAATGAAGTATGTTGTCAATTCCGTTCCTCTATACTACGTATGGCATTTATTGTATTGATATTCCACGTATTATATCGGGGTGTAATCCTCTTATCTGCGGGAATGTTTCTCCACAACTATCATCGTAATGGATGCCCTGACCTTATTGATCTTACGTATGCCAAGGTCTACAGTTCCCTTAATTTTCTCCAAGGTGGCTGCCTCAATTCTGACTAGGATATCGTAGATACCGTAGACCATGTAGACCTCTGTTATGTTTGGAAGCTTCCGAATTTCCTTTAGAACCTCATCTTCAGTTCCGCTCTGGACATTAATCAGCACGAAAGCCAACGTCATACTTAAAACATCCTTTCACTTAGATGACAAACCATGCTAAATTAACGG
>DAOVDL010000072.1 GCA_030669485.1 Candidatus Bathyarchaeota archaeon | reverse complement strand
AACTTCAACCTGTTAACTATTTAAAACATCCTCCAAACCCTTTTTTTGGGTCCAAACTTTTATACTCAACCCTCCAACCCACCTCTCAGCCAGAGATCTCCCGTATATGCATAAGGTTGTACTGAAGTTCCGGTATATACCGCATCCTCGCCCTCACTCTAGCACCTCGATACCGAGTCTCAACCTCCACATTGAGGTGCTCCCCCCTCAAAGCCTCATAGCTATAGGGACCCCCCCTCCCCCACTGTTTAAGCCTACCAGTATCAACCTTAACATTAACCCTCTCCCTATAGGGCTGAAGCTTCATCGTCTCCTCTATAGCCCTCTCGAGAGCTTTAACCGAATTCCCCCTAAGGCTTATAGGCGTCCCCACGAACTGGTGATAGATGGAGGCCAAGGCTATACCCCCCTCAAAGGCAGCCCTCTCCCTATCAGTCACCCCAGCGTCAAAATATTTCTTAGCCACATCTGCTCTTCCCATGTTTCCCACTCACCCTCAACGTTTTCCTAAGCTCTCTTAAGTTTATAGTTCTCTCAGCCATGAAGTCATGTTTATGAATGCTCTCATTGCTTACCTGCTTGAAGGTAACTACAGTGCTGTCCGGAAGATTTGGAAAACTCTTAGCGAAGTTTTTCATCATGAACCTAATGCAGTCCTCAACGAACCTAGGGTTCCTAACCGCTCTCCTGACCAACTCTGCTTCATCAGCCCTCTTCAGAAGCCCATAGCTTGAAGCACTCATAGACTTCTCAACTATATCAACCAGCTTAGAGACATCAATCTCAATGCCCGCTGGCACCTCCGTAATGATCGAGCCTTGACTTCGCTGCATATGGGTCGCCAACGGCAAGCTCTCTAAGATTTTGTTAACAGTCTCCTTTGGGAGACTGAAGTGATCTATAATTTCCCTACGTGAAGCATCTCGCAGAAGCTCTTGGGCACATGGGCAGGCTGTTATACCAGTAACACTAACCCCTATCATCTTCCTGACGGTGCAACCTCCCCTCCGCCTTCTCTCAGCCACCGCAAGAGCCGTCAGATTGCAGGGCTCGTAGCTGATCATCCCAGTCTTGGGTGTATGCTTCTCAATCACCGCCTCCCCTTCAGCTTTAGCCTCTGCTCTGCTGGCGTATCTGTGAGATTTGAGCAGTGTTATAGCTATATCATTGCAGATATTCTCCAGCTTGTATGTCTTACCTGTAAATTTGCTTAGAACATCCGTTGTTATTTCGTAGTTTCTCGAGGCGTGAATGCCCTTCTGGTTGGCTGGGAGGTCTATAAAGATATCAAATGTTGGAATAACGATAACCGGCTTCTTCTTGAAGAAGGTGAAACCCACGGGCATCTTTACGCCGACCACACCTACCCTACCCAAGGAAACTGGTACAACTGGCTTAGAGTCCTGGATCTCGAGTTTCACCTTAATCGCTCCGAGGTCAACTCTATACCGCGTTTAACGGGTACGCAACTACAGATATAAAAACTCTCTATTATACTCACGAGTTAATCCTCAGAGCCGAATGGCCCATACACATCTTGAACGTAGCTTCTACGTGTTAGAAGTGCAGTGTTAGCTTTCTCAAGCTCGCTACCGAGGTAAGCAGCATGGTCAAGCTGTGAGATCAACCCCTCCCTAACGACGGCCCTATAGATGCTTACAGGGTTCTGGCCTCTTACTTTGAAGTCAGGTTTATCCCAACCGCGAGGATAGTGAAAGAGAAGCATTTCTTTACGCTTCCTGTTGAGCTTCACCTTAAAGAAGCCTTTAGGGTCATGGGTATAGCCTCGCCCTCTAAAAGAACTCAACTCGGGAACCTCTGCCTCCTCTGCAGGGTCTAGAACATCGCGCTTCACCCTCTTCTCTTTCAGCTCCAACAGGTCAAGGCCTAGATCTTTGGGCGGTTTACCCATCCTCTGAGCTAGGGTCAACATCTTAAGTGCTGTGGAGATCTCCCTCACACTGCCACGAGTTTTGTTGCTGGCCTCCGTTGTGAAGATGAGGCTTGGGCCCAGCTCCCAGCTGAGGTGTGCCAGAAGAAAGTTCAGGCCAACTGAGTCTACATCAGCAAACTCAGTTATGTTGCCTGCTCCGAGGAGGAGGGGGGTATTTGGGTTTCGCTTTCGAAACTCTATGTATCCGCGGAGCGAGTCTAAGAGTGTAGATGTGGGAGGCGGACTTAGCAGAGGGTCTGCTACCAGCTGGGTGAAGCCCAGAGAATGTGCCTTCCGACTGTTCTCCTCCAACTGGTTGACTCGCTCTGAGGCAGTTTCAGGAATCGTGCCATCTGCTCCTGCAGGAGTCACGACCGCTGGAACTTGGGATGCAAATCTCGCCGCAGCTTCCATATTCTGAAGGTTGATGCTCATAACTAGGTTCACCCCTGCCCCTACAGCTGCCTCAAACTCTTCCACGTCATTAGAGTCGATGCTTAGAGGCTTAGATACTGCATTAGCGGCAGCCTTCACAGCCCTAGTAGCATCCTCAGCGTGACCACCACCCGCCTCCATACCGAGATCAATGACATCAGCTCCGCATTTGGCATAGTAAGCAGCCTTTTCAGCTATAGCATCGTCTGGAAGCTGGGATGCGTCGACAACCTCCGCCACGAGCAAGGGGGAATAGCCTTCATGCGTCCACATCTTAGCCTTCCCATGCCCTATGGTGAAACCAACTCCTCCAGCTTCCAGCGTTAGAGCTGCCTTCTTGACAATGTTCAACTCCTCGTAAACTCTATGTCGAACTAGATCCCTGTACAGCTCACATGCTGGCTTCACAGTTGAGAGGGTGAAACTGCCTAAATTCTCAAGTAACTGAGGAAGATTCACTGAATGCTTCGGGCCTTTGAAGGCAGGTATCCCCACAGACTTTGCTACCTCTCCAACATCACCCCTCACCATGCCAGGGAGGAGAACCAAGTCGAAGCCGCAGGGTTTCATCTCCCCTAGCTTCTGCGCCGCGTACTGAGGCGTTATGAGAGCTGCAACCTGAACTGGCAGGGCAGTGACCTCTACATCCACCCCCCTCCAGACTCCCTTCACATGGCCCTCGACGATGTTTTTGGCTTTAGTTCCAGTTACGATGAGAACTTTCAAGATCTATGGCCTTCAAAACTCTATTAGCTTAAGCAACCAAAAGCCTTATCGCATATTAGCCTAGATCGACAGCCTCCATTGAAGTAAGCCGCCTCACCCCTTTCACATCTTGACCTTTAGTAGTGAGATTCAGGATCTCAGCATCAGCCCATGTTTGAAGCCACTCAAGAAGCTGCTTAGCTATCTCCAACTTCTTCCTCTTTAAAGGTGAAGCCTGCTGGTTGAAGGTAAAGCTAGGCTTTGAGTATCTACCAACCTGCAAGCCTAGATCCATCCCGACCAACAGTATCCTTCTTGCCTTGAACTCCTCGGCTAGGAAGACGCAACGATCCCCGTCAGTGAAACCCCCAAAGTTATAGACATTCGGCACAGGCTTAACTTGGGTCGTGCCGAGGGCGCTACTGGAAAACTTGGGTACAAGGCTTCTAAGCGCATCTATATTGTCGCCGTGGGCATGAACGACCATAAGTGCTCCAGACCTATTCGCCGCTAAGAGGTCTGCTGCTTCACCGTCAAGATCGGTTACAACAATGTCCGGGGTTAAGCCTTTTTCGAGAAGGGCTGAGGTCGTTCCATCTGCTGCCACCTTGACGCATCTCCTATGTAGGTCAACTTCAATGATTTTTCCTAAATCCACTGAAAGAGAGGGACCCGCGCCAAAGACCAACACTGTCCTGCCTTGAATTTTATCCCTAGCGGCACTCAGCTCCAGAGCTTTACCTCGGAGGAGACTGCTGAGGATTGATGTAGCCTCTTGATCTTTCTCCTCGTTCAGGTTCAGGGTTTTGGCTATTCTCCTGTACCACGGTTTCCAAAGTTCGAGATCCATCCCGGCGTCCCACGTTTAAGGTTTCAACCTCAAGCTATAAATTCCTAAGCGAGGGTTGTTAGACCTATGGTCACCTATGCATTATCAAAGCTTGGGTTGAAGCCCAACTGCATAGTGGAGACAGTGGTCTCAACTTACAGTTCAGACGGCAGCCCCACAGCAGCACCTATGGGCATAATATTCACAAGCAGAGGCAGAGCTATTATAAAGCCCTTCAAAGCAACTCAGACCTACCGAAACATCAGGAACAGACAGCAATGCACGGTTAATCTTACCACAAACCCCGAGATATTCTACAGGGCAGCTCTGAAAGGAAACCTTGCCCCAGGACGGCTTCCAACCCAATGGTTCGAGAAGTCGGATACTGCGGATGCTCCGATGCTGAGAGGAGCCGACGCCTCCTTAGAGGCAGTCGTAAAAGAGATCACAGATCTGTCTTCGGGGAGAGTTAAGATTCTCTGTAAAGTTGTGGGCATTAAGCTGCGAAGCACATATCCACGAAGCTACTGCAGAGCGCCCCTCGCAGTTATAGAAAGCATCATCCATGCTACCCGGATCATAGAGTTTGTCGGTCAAGGAAAGAAAGCGCAGGCGATGAGGATGCTTAA
>DAOVDL010000106.1 GCA_030669485.1 Candidatus Bathyarchaeota archaeon | reverse complement strand
AGAGCAGCTATCTGCTCCTCCGCCCCACCGCCAGCGACGCCTCCCACCTCAGCAGCGGTCTTGAAGAGGTAAGAGGTCTTCCACCTGATCATCTTCAGGTATTCCTCTTCCTCAACCTCTTGTAGGTTTGGGAAAGTTATGTCAAGCATCTGTCCCTCGCAGAGCTTGACCGTTGCCTCTGTTATGAGGCTGAGAACCCGAATAGTTCTCTCTGGAGGAAGACCTCCCCCCAGAACGGTTCTGTACACATTGGCGAAGAGAAGATCCCCTGCAAGGATGGCAACCGGTATCCCCCACCGGCTGTGAACGGTTGGAACCCCACGCCGAGTTTGATCGTTATCTATGATGTCATCGTGGATGAGGGTGAAGGTGTGAAGGAGCTCTAAGGCAGCTGCGGCAGGCAGCACATCCTCCTCTCTACCCCCTACAGCCTCACAGGTCTTCACCGCCAAGTAAGGACGAAGCATCTTACCCCCAGCTGAGGTCAGATGCCTCGAAGCTTCATAGAGCTGCACTGGCGCCCCTTCAGGGCTTAAGTTCCCTTGAATTAGGGTTTTAACCTTCACAGAAAGCCGCCTCAGCTCCTCAGGCAGATCTGAACTTCCAGTCATGTCCCTACTACCTTTCCGCTGGACAGGAGTGCACCCTAAATAATATAACTTTGTTGTTCAACACATCTACAATAGGCCCTAAAACTCAAGGTATGACGGCGGTGCTCTTAGCCAGCCTTGAGGCAGCATCTTCTGTGAGCCCCTTCTCACCCAATATCGTGTAGCGGTCAGGCCGTATAGTATGTGCCTTGGCCAATGCTTCCACTATATACTTTGGCGCTATACCCAGTTCCTCAGCGTTGGTAGGTGCACCCACCCTTTTAAGAACCCTCTTAATCTTTGTCCAGTTCATCTTATGGAGGTAAGCCATCATAATAGTTCCAACGCCGCACTGCTCACCGTGAAGGGCACTCTTAGGGGCAACCATGTCAAGAGCATGGCTGAAGAGATGTTCTGAACCACTGCAAGGCCTTGAGCTGCCTGCGATACTCATCGCTACGCTGCAGCTTATAAGTGCCTCAACAAGAACGCGGATGCCCTTCTCCCCACCCTCATGAATCATGCGACTGTTCCTAGCTACAAGCTTAGCGCTCATCAGAGCTAGGTTAGCAGCGTAGTCACCGTAGTATTCGTTTCTGAGGTGATGGGCAAGCTGCCAATCCCTAACCGCAGTGTACTTGGAGAGAACGTCTCCACACCCGCTGGCAGTCAACCTATAGGGGGAGTTAACTATCACCGACGTGTCAGCTATTATCGCCAAGGGCGCTCTGGCTCTAACCGAAACCACACCCTCAAGGTTTCTTAAGGAGGCTTGAGCGCTGGCTATGCCATCATGAGATGCTGCTGTGGGGATGCTTATGAAGGGAACTCCTCTCCTAGCGGAGGCATACTTGGCAACATCAATAACTCTGCCACCTCCTACACCAAGGACAACAGCGGACCTCAACTTCCTAATTCTATCTTCCACCTTCACGATATACTTGGCAAGGGGCTCGTTAACGGTTACATGATCCACCTTAAAGCCAGAGCTGGATAGGGAATTTATAACGGTCTTGGCAGCTACCTTGTAGGTCTGCGGGTCTGCCAGAACTAGGGCATTTTTGATTAGCCTGAGGTCTTCACATGTATTTCCAACGGTGTTAAGGATGCTCCTGCCCACGATCACCCGTCGCGGCAGCTCCATCATATGTATAGAAGAGGACATGCCTGTAGGTCTACCTTCTTATGCTTCCAACCAACTCTTGAATCTTACCTCGCACTCGACTTGTTTTCTCAACTACAGTTCCAGTTACGATGATGTCGGCTCCAGCCTTCACAGCCCTTGCTGCGTCTCTGCCGTTTCTAATACCCCCTCCAACGATTATAGGAAGCTCAACTGCTTTCCTAACTGTGGATATTGTCTGAGGGGGAATAGGCTTCTCAGCCCCTGACCCTGCTTCCAGATAGATGAAACGCATTCCCAGATACTGAGCTGCTAGAGCGTAAGATGCAGCCAGCTTAGCCTTCTCGAAGGGAATGGACCTAGCGTATCCTACGAAGCCTGCTGTGCCGCCGGCGCCCAGAATTATATAGCCTAACGATATTGGCTCAAGTTTGTACTTCCTGACGAGGGGGGCCCCCAAGGCTTGGGCGTCAATGAGGAAGTAAGGGTTGGATGAGTTTAGAAGCGACATGAAGAGCACTGCATCGGCTAGGACACTTAGCCCAGAGGTGTTTCCCGGGAAGAGGACAATTGGTATCTCAACTGCCCCCTTGATCTCCTTTATCACGGAGTCAACTTGATGAGCGGAGGATATAGTTGAGCCTCCGAGCAGTATAACCGCTGTTCCACCTCTTTCAGCCTCGGCTGCTATCTTGGACACTGCCTTAAGTTCAACATTATCAGGGTCTATTAATGTGAAGTGTATAGCTCCATCCTCTTTGATCCTTGATTTTATGTACTCTTCAACCCTGCCCATAGTGGATTTAATCCCCTTCACTTCCTAGAAGAGCCTCCGCCAACCGCTCTGCAAAGTGAGGGTGGTCTAGAAGCTTCTTTCCAACTCTCTCCATGTTCATTCCATTCGCGAGGTCTATTATGTCTTGCCCAGTTAAGATCTCTGCCAGTTGGTTGAATTCAGAGTCTGCAAGTTTCTCTATCAGTCTGAGCGTGGTGAGACTGTCGTCTATACGCTTGCTCAAATATCTGTACTTTGTAGGGTACTCTTTTGG
This sequence comes from Candidatus Bathyarchaeota archaeon, assembly GCA_030669485.1. The sequence continues at coordinate 1,061 of DAOVDL010000106.1, read as the reverse complement.
GTCAAGTTTCCCTGAGAGTGCTGCTTTACCTGCAACACCACCGGCTATCCGACCGGCGACTATAGATGTATGGATTCCCCCGCCAGTCATCGGTATAACCTGCCCTGCAGCGTCCCCGCAGAGGAGTATGTTGCCATTAACCACTTTTCTTATCTGACCTCCAATAGGCACTGGCGCGGCGTCAACCTCAATTATTTTGGCTTTTTCGAACTTCTCTGAATGGTTAGCTATGAAGCGGTCAAGATAGGGTTTAGCAGGAGCTCCTCTGACGCCTATACCTACATTTGCCTCGTCTCCGCTCTTTGGGAAGACCCAAGCGTAACCGAGGGGTGCCACCTCCCGTCCTAGATAGAACCCAAGGGTATGAATGTCGCTAAGGTTGCAGTTAACCAGCTTATACTGGATGCAGGGGATGATCTCGTAGCCCTCTCTTTTGAAGAACTTTTTAGCTACCATCGAGTTTATGCCGTCGCAACCTATCAAAACCTTGGCCTTCACAGGGATATTCTGCCCAAACCTATTAACAGTCACATCACAGCCGCCATCCGTGGTGGCAACATCTTGAGCCTCACTTCTCACCCAGATCTCTGCGCCCTTCTTCACCGCAAGGGAGGCAAGCTCTCTGAGGAAGATAGTTTTTTCAAAGATGTATCCTTCACTAAATCCAAGTTCCTCTGAGTGAATCTCAACAGTCTTGTTCTCGTCAGGTGCATGGACGGAGATCGATTGGATAGTGTTAGCTATAAATCTCGGCGACGGCTTGATCTCAGCGTCCTTCAGAGTTGAACCGGAGGCGGCCTCGCCACACACCTTGGTTCCTAAAGTTTTATCCTTTTCGAGGATGAGAACCGATGCTCCTGTTTCTGATGCCTTCCTAGCTGCCATCAGACCCGCTGGACCGGCTCCGATAACGATAACGTCGTAGTTTTCCAAACTGCAACACCGTCCTAGAATAGGATATGTTAATCTTACTGATCTTCACTTAGATAAATACATCACTCATCCATCGTTGAACGTAAATTTTAATCAATTTTCAAGTCAAAAACCTTAACTTTATATTT
>DAOVDL010000117.1 GCA_030669485.1 Candidatus Bathyarchaeota archaeon | reverse complement strand
AACTGAGCCGACGATAACTACGACTACAACTATTACTACTATAAGTCTGGTAGCCTTTGAGATCTTAGGCATTTTACATACCTATAGTCTACAGGTCGTTAAGTAATAAAAAGTGTAGGGGGTTTTTTCATTTTGCAGCTTACTTGCCGGGCTTTCTTATCACTCCGAACACTATCGCTATGATAATGGCTACGATTGACACTGCAATTGCTGCATAGCTTAACCCTAGTGCACCTGCTTCACCGGGAGGCCCTGCTGGCCCTGTTGATCCTGCCGACCCTGTTTCGCCCTTAGGTCCCGCTGGTCCTGCTGGTCCCGTTGGCCCTGCCGCTACTTCCACCACCCCTATTGTTGTCTCAATCGTGTACTCCTCGGCAAATGTGGCTCCTTTTACGACAACTATCCAATTGTAGCTTCCCTCTTTAACAGGGTTGTCAGCAACAAACTTGAAGTCTTGGAATCCGCTCGGCGGAATAGTTCCAGTCCATGTGATCTGACGTGGGATTTTATATCCAAGGCCGACTGTAGAAGCCCTCTTCAATGCCATCGTCAATGCCGTCTCAGGTGTTAGTGCCTTTGCATCAGGATACTTCTTCAATAACTTATCTTTGGCTGAGTCATCTGCGGCAAGTGAGTTTGTCATGCATTTACCCGTCACGATGAACCATGTGGTTTCAGGTTCTACGGACTTGATCTTCTTATCCTCAACCACTATCGTTATCGGCGCTCCCGAGACATGGTCGAAGGTCTTGCAGGTGAAGGTGGGTTCTATCTGCGCCAGCATTAGAAGGCATATAGGGCAACAGACCCTGTGGCGGGCGTCATCTGGGGTTGTGGTGAGGTAGTAGTTGTATAGGTTTCCCTTCATGCCTGGGGGTTTAATTCCCATAGTCGACGCCAGTATTGGCGCAAGCTTCGATGGTGGCGCTATTGGATATGTGCCCTTCTCCGGCAACTCGCAGCGTTGGTATGACATGGTGTTCTCTGGGTGGTAGTTGTTCTTCAGAAGTTCATCTACAGCTGTCTGGTCATATGCGATGCGGTTGCTTCTGCATGCCATGGTTGCCTTTGCACCGAGGAGGATTTTAACTGTGTCCGGGGTGAACTCTACACGCTGCCCGTAGTCATATGCGTCGATGGTTATCGGGTGGTCGGGGCCGTACCAGTCGCAGAAGGTTTTTATGTGCACCTCCTCCCAGCCGTAAACCGGGTCAAGCAGCCTAAGTGCGCATCCGATGCAACATGCGTGCAGCCGGTTACCTTCCCCGTCGGTTATAACAAGGTGCTCATCCATCTCAGGCGTTATCGTCATCCCGCAGGCCGGGCAGATGTCTGCCTGGTACACGTAGGTATCTGGCACCGTCATGGCGCAGGTCTCACAGCAATCACATTCTGGGTTTCCCTTGCTCGTTTCGTAGGTCCATCCGCTTGGAGACCCTGCAGCCGTTATCTTTGCCAGAGGTATGGACCATGGAATATTCTCATAGGGGCAGCGGACGATAACCTCGGTTATGGGGGCCTCCATGTCATTTGGCACGTTAAGCGTGTACACAGTCCTAGCTCCGGGGGTGCTGTCATCCAGCGATATCGTGGGTGTAGTGGGGGATGCTGCGTTAAGCGACATTGCAGCAATGCTACTTACCATCAAAAGTATCGTGAGAACTGCAAGCGACGTTAAAGCTACACTACGAGAGATCTGTGGCTTTTTCCCCAACATTTCCATTATATGTGTCACCATGATTTGTTAGAAACTGGTATGTTAATTAAGATGTTCGGAATTGAACTCGTAACCATAAATTTTTCAATCACAGTACCGCTAGTCTTCGAATCCGCTGCAAAAAACTTAAAGCAAGCCATGTTCACCTCTAAAGTTGGGATGTCCCCTAAATCTAAGATCGGCTTGATATGCGTGGTTGTCATCATCGTACTCATAGTGGGCGGTGTAGGGTACTATGCATCACAGTCACCTGTCACCCCCACCACCCCTACAACTACTACGACAACCCCCACCACTCCACCGACCTCATCGCCTGAAGAATTCGAACCACAGATCGTGACCTTCCCCTATACGTGGGTAGAGTATGATATGGAGGTCACCGTCGTAAATTTCACTGCCTTAGGAAAAAGCGTGTTAGTGATAGAGGAGATTAGGGAGGGCGCACCTCCACCGCCATGGGAGAAAGAGACTGAGGAGGGCTACCAGTTCTACGGTGTTTACACGACCTTCAAGAATCTGAGGGATGCGAGGTGGGACTGCTACCCTCCCGAAGGACCTCTTGCCGGCTGCGTGTTTGAGTTGGAAACCGATAAAGGCAACGTGTATAAATCCTTAACAGCGGTCAGAGCCCTCTTCTTCGAGCCACATCAGGAAAAGGAGAAATGGGGATACTTCGAAATATTGGACGACGAGAAGCCAGTTGAGTTAAGGTGCCTCAAGGTCGTGAACCCAGACGCACACTATCGAGAATTTAAGCTCAGCGTAGCCTACATCTGGAAGATCGCACAGTAAGGGCGCCCAGCATATTCTTCGAGGGAAGAACCGTCGGGTTACGAGTTCAATTCCGAATGTCTTAATTATAAATTCACAGTAATGAAAGGATCGTCCTTCATCCTCCAACGCTGCCCGAACCCCCGTTTGGGGTCAACCCTCTCCTACCAGTGGAGTCAACTATATTTCACCGTCCCAAACGGGGCAGTTACTTCAAGCGTCTCAGGTTTTATTCCTTTCCCATAATTTTCCTACCCCCAATCGGGGTGAATGGGATCTTCAACCAAAGCCTAACCTAAGCCTTGGTAGAACCTTTCCCTCCTACCGATTTTCAGGATGGCGACTTCCCTTTTCAAAGTTCACTGTGAAGGCTATCCTATGGTCTCCTATCCTTTCCTGAAGACCCCTTTAAGCCCCCTTACGGGCTTAACGTCACCTATGAAGGGTTTCTCCTCCATCTTGAAAAGAGAGTCTAGAAGCCTTTCTCTATCTTCAGTTGGCAGGCTTTTAAGCTCTTCAAGAGCCTTCCTGTGGATTATCAGCCTGAAGCCTTTCAACTGAATCCCTTAACCCAACAAACTCTGAGCTTCTGCCTTTCACATAGCCCTGAAGCCTAGCCCTAAGTTCCTCAACTTCCTCCATAGGCCACTCCTCCGACTCCTCGAAGAGAAGCAGGTTGAGGCCTCTTAAAACCAACTCCATCTTCCTCTCCAACTCAACAATCTTAACTCCAGATAAACTCACCTAACTCCCTTCTATGGTGATTATTAAACCCCTATAAATAGTGTGGACTTCGCGCTAACCTTAACTCTTTGCACCAAAACTTATCCACATTCCTAGAACAATTTTTGTAGGTTTTTCTCAGATTTGTGACCGCCCTTTTCCACCCTTTCAGAGGGGTATTACCTTCAAAAAATTGGAGCCCCCCATTTTTCCACCTCAAGTTAGGATAACCTCCAGATGATCCGACCGTAGCAGAGGTTTCTCCGTGGCAGTTCAGAGCTTGGGTGAAGCAACATCTTCTTTAAGGTTTACGTGTAAGGAGCCAAGAATTGTTAATGCCCCTAAAAAAGCGGAGTGGTTTTCATAGACCATGCGGGTTATGACATGTACAGGTTAGCCTCTGAAGCAGAAGCCGCTATAACCGTTGGAGATGATACTACGTCGGTGGTAGGGGATATTCTTTACAGGTTTCAAAAACCAA
>DAOVDL010000105.1 GCA_030669485.1 Candidatus Bathyarchaeota archaeon | reverse complement strand
AAGGGGATGAACCTTGCGTTAAGACTGGGGCTTCCTCAGACTGGGGGAAGCGACTCTCATCATCCTTCAGAGATAGGTAGAGCTTACACATTGATAGATGCTGAGTCAAGTCTAGATGATGTCCTTGAGGCAGTGAAAACTGGTAGGGTGAGGCCTTCTGGACGGAATGCCTCTTTGGGAGAAATGTTTAGAAGGTTAGGCAATAAAGCCAAAAGAAGGGAGGGAAGTGTTTAGAATTCGTCCATCTGGTCTAGGTCGAGTTCCATGTTGAACTTTTGGGTGTTTACTACTTCTGGTTCTTCTATATCGATCAAATCTAATCTCTCCTTGAACTCAAGATCGGTATGTTTGGGAGTGGCCTCAATTAGTAGGGTTGATATTGTTTCCGTTGACCTCTCCTCCTGATAGTACATACATTGTGGGGGCTTGAATTATTATATCTAGCGTATTTCAATTGTATTCTAATTTGAATACAAATGTACAAGCCCTATATAATACTAGTTGGAGCTCGATCACATCTCATACACACAAAACCATCAAAATGACAGTGCACAACTAGCGGTTTTTAATATCTTTCAGACATATTATCCAACCACTCCAACCGATCACATCGTTTGGTCTATATGTAGAATCTCGGCCTTCAGATAGGTTGGGAAAGCATCTGTAATCTCAACTTCTGAACATGATCCCAGTAGATTCTGATGGCTTCTCACGACCACTGGCTTGTAGGCAAAGTTCCTACCAATCCAAGAGTCACCGTAACCCTTCTCATCTATCAGGATTTTGCCTCTCCATGAAATCCATCCTTTGTTATTCTCAAGAGATACTCTACGCGTCAGTGCTGTCAACCTCCCGCTCCTAGCTTTTATCTCCTTGCTTGGGATCTGTTTCATCCTCACGGCAGGAGTGCCAGATCTAGGGGCGAATTTGGAGATGTTAACTATATCTGGCCTCGTAACCTCCACCAGCCTTAAAGTTCTCTCGAATGCTTCCTCATCCTCGGTTGGAAAGCCACAGATAATGTCCGTTGCAAGAGTGAGCTTGGGGGCCACATGCCTAAACGCTGAGACCACCTTCTTGAAGTCTGCAATGGAGTAGCCCCGTCTCATATGTTTCAAAACCTCATCGTCACCGCTCTGCACTGGAACGTGAAGAAACTTGAAGATCTTTTCATGTCTGTAAACATCTGTCACCTGCGGGAGAAGATCTTGGATGCCCCTTGGGTTCATCATCCCCAGCCTGATGAGGAAATGTTTGTTGATGCCGATTATCCTGCTGAGAAGTGTTGTAAGGTTTGTGCCTATGTCACGGCCGTAGTATGAGATATCTTGGCCAGTAAACCAGATCTCCAAGCCTCCACTTCCCGTTACTGTTTTCACCCTTTGTGCAATCTCATCGATGCTATAGCTACGTAGCTTACCCCGCGCGAACCTCACACAGCAATAGCTACAAGTGTTGGTGCAACCATAGGCGATGGGAATTATTCTAACGATGGGGGAGGTGTTAACCCTTGGGAGAGACAGATCGGGCTTGGAGTTCCCCTTTAGAAAGCGTGCTTCTTCCCCACGCTCCACCTTCCGGATAAGCTCTACTATAGCTAAACCGGGGGAGGGACCTGTAACTCCGTGAAATTTCACCTCCTTTTCCAGCCTCTTGAAGTTTATAAGCGGGAGGCATCCTGTTACAATCAATTTTTTCTGTGGAGGAACCCTTTTCAGGATGTTCATCATCCGGTTCTCCGTTGGTGATTTGACGGCGCAGGTGTTATAGATTAGAAACTCTGCAGTGTCAGGGTTGTTAACTAACCTGTACCCTGCTGACTTCAGGCAACCGGCGATGACTTCTCCATCAGCTAAGTTGGAGGAGCAACCGAAGCTCTTGATGTAGATGCCCTTGGAGTTAGTGCCTGTTGCCTTGTCATCAAGTTTCATTCTTGTCAGCCTGATGACTTGCTTTCAGTTGGTTGGTGTGGCTCATCAAGGTTCGATACCGAAGCCGAAGTGTGGTTGCTTCTTTCTCTTTGCTTTTATGAACTCGTTAAGACAGTTAAGGTCATCTTGGGTGAGTATCTCTTTAAACTGTTGAAGTAGAACTTTCAGGTCCCCCTCAGGGACATCCACATGGAGGGTGTCGTTCTCTCTTATTTGGCGGCCGACTGTAGGTTCTTTCATAGAGATAGCTACCTGCATTCCCTTGGTTGCTTCAGTTAGGTTCTCACTTCGCTCTTGGATCTGGGCAACCTTTCCAACTTGTGTACCCGCGCTCTTTATGAGAGTAACGCGAGATGTAAGTTTTCCAGCTAAGACCTCAACTCCAAAGATGGCAGGGTTGTTTCTCCTGAAAACGTATCCCTGTAGTAGTTTCACTTTTCCGGGTTTTATGAGCGAATCGAATGTTCTTTGAGCCTTTCCTTCTTCCTCGCTTCTAACCCATTCATGGTACTCCTCAAGAAGTTGATAGATCACATTGTATTGAAAGAGCTTCACACCATCCTTCATAGCCTCGTTTAAGGCGTCGGGGAGAACCTTAACATTGAAGGATAGAACTGTCCCCAAGGTTGGGGCTTCCGCCTTCACCACTGACGCTTCAACTACATCCCTCTTGCAGACATCGCCCACATTAGCTATCCTTATTGGAACATCATGTGTCTTCAACTCGTTTACTAACGCCTCCAAGGAGCCAAGGGTATCTGTTTTCACAACTACTCCAAGCTTGTCTGTAGAGATCTTGATGCTCTCTATCTCCTCTTCGACTTTCTGGAGTAATTTATCTGGTGATTCACCTTTTGGGACAACATATAAGGCGCTGCCAGCCATTGCATCATCAAGTCCAAGAGCTATGATCTTGACGCCCGCTGCGGCTGGCACCTCCTTTATCTTCTTGAACTTCTCTCTGGGATCTCTAATCTCATCTAGTGGTTTAGGAATTAAGATTGTTCTTACCTTGGTGGAGAAGGGTTTCTGCCAGCCTCCGACGACTATCTGGTCGTTCTCATGAAGTACGCCGTCGTAGATTATTGCGTTAATGTTCATGCCAAGCCCAATGTCCTCCCGCACCTCTAGGATTGTCCCCTTGGCTGGACCCGATGTTACCTTCAGCTGTTTCTTCATATATTGCTGGATGAGGCCTAGGAGAACCGTCAGTAGGTCTGGGATGCCCTCTCCTGTCTTTGCACTGACCGGTACCATTGCGATCGTTTTTTGGAAGTTTTCCACACGGTCAAATCTCTCCGCGTTCAACTTGTGGGTTGACAAGGTGCCAATTATGGAATAGATCTTCTCGTCAATAACCCGTAGGACCGAGGGGTCTGCTAGCTTAGCTGCTTTGATGAAGCATCCATTCTCACTTGAGTGCCACACTTTGATGAGATCGAGCTTGTTAGCAGCTATAACGAATGGGGTTCTTCGAGCGGTGAGGATGTTAATGGACTCAACGGTCTGAGGTTTAACTCCCTCATTCAAGTCGATGACCAGTATAGCTATATCCGCTACAGAGCCACCTCGCCTCCTAAGGTTTGAGAAAGCGGAGTGACCGGGGGTATCTATGAAGAGGAGACCTGGAACTGTTACTTTCACTTTGAAAAGTTTGATTAGTTCACCGCAGGCTTCTTCCATAACTTTTTTTGGAACGAAGCTTGCACCAATATGCTGAGAGATGGCGCCAGCCTCCCTGCTGGCTACGGCTGTTCCTCTGATTTTGTCTAGGATAGTTGTCTTTCCGTGATCCACATGTCCGAGAACCACGACTATAGGCTGACGAATTGGCAAACTTTCGCACCGTGACAAGTTCTAAATTGGAGACCTCGCTAGGGTGAATCGTGCAACTTATATTAGGTTT
>DAOVDL010000182.1 GCA_030669485.1 Candidatus Bathyarchaeota archaeon | reverse complement strand
CCTTCTGATATCCGTGGACGGGGAGCCAACACTATGGGTTGAAAGTATGGGTTCAGAGCAGGCTGAGCGGAGACTCAGAAACCTCCACATCGAAACAGTGAAGGGGGGAAGGAGGGTTGAGGACTGCTTAGCAGCTCAAGGCGTTGGGAGGGGGAAGGTTTTCTTCGATGAGCTTACCTACAGCAGACATCAGGCTCTCCGCCGAAAGCTACCACAGGCAAGGCTTATTCACAGGCCTGACATCCCCCGCACTATGAGGGAGATTAAGGATCAGAATGAACTTAGGTTGGTGAGGAGGGCTGTGAGTATTGCAGATGCAGGGATGGCGGTAGCTCTTGAGGCGGTGAGGAGCGGAGTTACGGAGTTTGAGGTGGCAGCTGAGGCAGAGTACGCCATGAGGCGAAGAGGCTCCGAGGGCACAGCCTTCTCCACCATAGTTGCCTCAGGTGCAAGATCCGCAGTACCACATGCCAACCCCACCGTCAAGAAACTTAGGGAGGGAGATGCGGTGGTCATCGATATGGGGATCCGATTTCAAGGCTACTGTTCAGATCTCACCCGCACCGCCTTCGTGGGCAGACCTACATCTCAGCAGGCTGAGGTCTACCGGGTTGTCTACGAAGCTCAACAGATAGCTCTCAGGAACATCTGTCGCCCCATGGATGGGAGGAGGGCGGACTCGTTAGCTCGGGAAGTCGTTAAGGGGCGGGGTTATGGCAAGTATTTCATCCACGGGCTGGGGCACGGTGTGGGGCTTGATATCCATGAAGCGCCCATCCTATCTGCTTACAGCCGTGACCGCCTCAGAGATGGGAATGTTATAACCGTTGAGCCTGGCATATACATTCCTAACAGGTTTGGGGTACGCCTAGAGGATACTGCCCTAGTCAGAGGTGGACGGCTTGTAGTTCTAAGCCGCTGTGAGAAGGGAAACCTCTGCTCTAAATGAACTTAAAAACGGTCGACACTGCAAACAGCCATACATGCCCACTGAGCCGTTAAAGCAGCTTTCTATCCTGTAGAAGGGTCAGAGTTTCACAGCTGATGTTTGAAGCCAGCGAAACTGCCTCAGCTACGCTTCTAACAGCATCCTCGAACCTATGAAGTTTAACTGAGCCTGTGACCTCCATTATCTTGGTCTCCGCGTCCAGCAGGCTCTTCGACCTCACAGCGTTCTGAGCGAACCTCATCTCACCCATCAAAGCCCCAAAGAAGGAGAGAGCAATCTTCTCTCCACCCTTAAGCTCCTCTCCCTTCAAACATCTGAGCTCCTCCAAGAGCTTATGGGCGATCATCAGCTCAGACCTCAACCCCTCAGCGTACTGAAAACCCCTAATCGCATCTTTAACTTCCAATCCCACGACACCAACAGTAGCTGAAGCCGCCTAAACTATTAACGGTTCTGCACAGGCTACACCTAAAGATTTGATGGGAACTTCTCAGCAACTTGAACGAAATGTTAAAATTACGCTAAAGACACGAGATAACTGGTATGAAACCATTTTTCATGAGGGGTGTTATATAGGTATGGATGGGGATGATTTTCCCAGCTGGTTCACGCGGAGGAAGCGTTTTCCGTTCTTCGGAGGCGGGTTCGAGGAAATGGATGAGATGATGAAAGAGATGGAGCGGATGATGGGCGAGGCCTTCAAGGAGTATCAAGAGAAGATTCCGAAAGAACTTGTCAGGGAGAGAAAACTGCCGGGAGGCAGAATCACTAGGGAGTTAGGGCCCGTGGTCTACGGCTACTCAGTTACCATCGGTCCCGATGGGAAACCAGTGATAAGGGAGTTTGGCAACCTCAAGCCCTCGAAACAGAAACTTGGCTTAACCCCAAAGATCGATATAAAGACTGAACGGGAACCTCTCATCGACATTATCACTGACAATAAAAACGTAAGGGTAGTTGCAGAGGTGCCAGGTGTCGATAAGACCGATATAAAGCTACATGCAACCAAGGATACTTTAACGATCTCCGTTGACGCCAGAGGGCGGAGGTATTATAAGGAGTTAGACCTTCCCTCCGAGGTGGATCCCAAGACAGCTCGGAGCATGTACAGGAACGGCGTTCTTGAGGTCACTATCAGAAGAGTGGAGGGAAGGAAGCCGAGCGGCGAATCGATAAAAGTTGAGTGATGTTAAATCAATAGATGTTATCGATTTCAACTAGAGATATAGGAGCAGGATTGACGCTTAGCTTTCCTTGCTGGGGGTTTTCTTCTCCTCTAGCGGATAAACGTTAACTACGCCTTCCTTATCCTTCGTAACTCTGACCCTAACTTTTCTTGGAGGCTTCTCAATACCTCTAGCCCAGATGATGGAGTTTAGGCTATTGTCTATCTTGACCTCCTCAGATTTCATATGCTTGGTGACGAAACTTTTCAGCACTTTCATGGCCTTGGGAGATCTGGCAGGCCTTTTAGAGACCCATGCTCTCTTCAGGGGAATGGTGTAGACTCGCTCCTCTTCAATATCCTTCTCTTTCTTTTTAGGTGGCTTTTTCTCTTTGAC
>DAOVDL010000102.1 GCA_030669485.1 Candidatus Bathyarchaeota archaeon | reverse complement strand
TTGGGTCCACCAGATCGCCGGTACAAAAAGGTGAAGACAATGGGTATTCACCCTGAAAGTCCGGCCGGCCCCACCATAACCAAACCTCATAGCTTGGTTTCTCTAGGTTAGGCTTATCTGCAATTAAATCTCTGAGAAAGTTTGAAGGTAGATATTTTGGGCAGGTCGAGGAAGTCTATTAAAAGTTTGATGAAGCAAGACCCTGAGAAGGCGGCAGAGATTATCCTAAACGAGGTGAAGCAGGATGGACCAGTTCCATACCTGTACAAAGCATTAGCTAAGAGGCGGCCAGATCTACTTTTAACAACTGTGGAGCAGGGTAAAGCCATCCACCAACCTAGGTTCATCAGCCCCAAGACAACACAGCTGGTTGCAGTGAGCGCAGCAGCTGCATTGAGGTGTAAACCTTGCCTCAAACTTCACATAGAAGAAGCATTAAGGAAGGGCTCGACTCTAGATGAGATCTTCGAGGCCATCTTCATCGCCGGGCTGATCTCCAAGGCTAGCACCCTAGCAGACAGCCTAAGGGAGTTTGACAGTATAACTGAACACTGAACAATGGCTCTTTAAATATTGCCCAGTACATTAGATCTGTGAGGTGAAAGCCTTGCCAATCTATGTAATATTATCAACATTGACGGATGAGGGGAGAAAGACGATAAAAGAGAAACCCGACAGAATAAAGGAAGTCAACACGGAGGTTGAGAGCATGGGCGCCAAGATCATCTGCCAGTACGCCCTCTTGGGTACCTATGACTTCGTCACCGTTCTTGAAGCATCAGACAATGAAGACGTATCTAAAATAGCGGTGGAACTAGGTTCAAGGGGCACCCTACACACCGCGACCTTCGCAGCCATTCCCGTGGACGCACTGATAAGCAAACTGAAGTAGCTTCTACCCTCCCAACTTTTCTTTCCCCACCCTTAGGGCGGTAAACCTTTTAGGCTTGAAGACTTTTCAATTATCGGAGAGCCGGGGTCGCCTAGATGAGTCGCCTTGGCGGCGGCTCTGGGAAGTCTGGTAGGGCGCAGATCTCATCGTCTTAAGGCGGAGGGAGCTTACGCCTGCTAACCAGCTGAGGCGGTAAGTCTGTGGCTCGTGAGGGGGTCATAAGCCCGACGAAAGCCTCAAGGGTTCAAATCCCTTCCCCGGCGCCATTTTACACTCCCAGAAATAGTGGCCTTCTTGGTGCAGCCTTCAATATGGTGGGCCGGGCCGGACTCGAACCGGCGACCCTCCGCACCTCCTGAGCCGCCTGCTTTGAGGCAAGGCTTGTCAAGCGGAGATCCTAACCAACTAGACGACCGACCCAACGATACTTTTTATCGGATCTTGGTGGGAATTATGTTTTCAAAGGTAGTTTTTAAACATTATTTCCCGTCTTTTCACCGATTTCTAATTAGGGTTTAGTCTTCTCGGTTTTACCCTTTTTGACAAAGCTCTCGATCTTCTCTACAATTTCCATGAATGCCTTTGCAGCGGGGGAGTCTTGGTTCTTGACTGTGAAGGGTAAGCCTAAATCGGAGCCTTCGCTTATTTTCGCGTCAAGGGGGATCTTCCCTAGAAATGGGATATTAAGATCATCTGAAATCTTTTGTCCCCCACCTACATTAAAGATCTCGGTTACAGCCCCGCACTTAGGGCAGATGAAGCCGCTCATATTCTCAACAACTCCGATCACCGGCGCTTCCATCTTTTGGGTGAATGTAACGGCCTTCTTCACAACTATCTGGGAGAGATCTGATGGGATGGTAACTATGACGACACCATCTATATTCTGTATCAGTTGCATTACACTAAGAGCTTCATCACCCGTTCCCGGTGGAAGGTCAATTATAAGGTAGTCAAGGTCACCCCATGTCACATCTGCAAGAAACTGCCTTATAGCCATGGACTTCAAGGGCCCCCTCCATATAACCGGCGCCTCATCGCTGGGAAGCATGAAATCCATTGAGACCAGCTTCACACCAGCCGGTCCAACTGCAGGGAAAATTCCTGTTGGCCCAGCGTTCATCTGCTCACTTCTAACACCAAGAATCTTAGGTATGCTCGGACCAGTGATGTCAGCATCCAATATTCCAACCTTGTTATTGCTCCTCTTGGCGAGGGATATAGCTAAGTTTGCTGTCACGGTGCTCTTGCCAACTCCCCCTTACCGCTGAGAACAACTATCTTATGTTTAATTTTAGCCATCCCAACTGCTATCCGACGCATCTGCCCTTCAGCATCATACATCCTTTCTTGCGTGGGCTTCCCTTCAGTCAACTTTCTTCGCCTCTGCTATTCATCTCTCTTGAGGTCGATTAAATGTTTTGGTATTTTTGAAACGTTAACCATTACCCTTACTTTATACATCTCAAAAATTGGTGGACCGGCCGGGACTTGAACCCGGGTCCATACGGGGTTTTTCTAACCTTTCCGCATTTTAGGCCGCTTCAGCCTCATGCCAAGCGGACGATCATACCACGCTGATCTACCGGCCCATTCCTAAGCTATCCACCTGATCTATCGGGATTTGCAGACGGTTATATTGTCACATTAGGTGGTTTAAACTATAGATCGTGATTCCGTCAATAAAGTTTTCTCCTAATATTACGGATACTAGAATGAACTACTTAATGATCGGTCACACATGCGATGCTGAGGAGACATATTTCAAATAAGCGAAAGATTTACCGGTAGTTGCTCATCTTCGCCGGAAATTCTTCTTCAATTTTTTGTTTTTCCCGTAACCGCAAGCGGCACAGATTTTCTTGATGCGGTGGTAGGCTCTTCTACCACATCTCCTACAACGCGTGTGAAGGGATTTGTTGAATGTCCCCATATTTATGGCCATTACTGCTTAACACCTCTCTGCCGCCATCAATTCTTGGGCGGTGAGATGATTACGACATTGTCCCCTCTAACTATTATGGTGCCAAGTCTGTCTGAATTGTCAACAACCGAGACGTCCTCCGCTTCCCCTAGGAGAAGATTCATATGTTGGTCAAAGCCTTGAAGCTTGCCCCTTAGGCTCTTACCGCCCCGCAACTTCACTAGGACAACTTTCCCAACGCTCTCTTCTAAAAGCTTTGTAGACATATCTTCCGACATTGAAGGTTACACCGCAGCCGTCCATCTCATTGTAGGAAACTGATTTAAAAGTATCGGAGCTAGGATGGTTTTAAATCTTTATTGTGGTTCCTAGACCAGTTTCGCCGAGTAATGCTCTCTTCAACGTACCTGGTTTAGCTCCATTTATGATCTCTGATTCAATTCCAAATTTCGCTATCTCAAGCATCTTCTTAACTTTAAGAACCATTCCGCCAGTAACGTCGATCCCTGATGAACCTGAGAGGTATCTTTCAACCTTCCCTATATTTTGAGGGGTGATCTCTGGGATGAATTTCGCGTCGCTGTCTTTCTCCGGGTTGCCTGTAAAGACACCGTCAACAACGCCGCAGATCAGAATTCTCTTCGGCCTAAATCTGGTATCCTTTAATTCCTTTGCAATATGTCTTAGAATCTCTTCAGTGGAGAGTATGCTGTAGCCTAATTTTAAATCTACGCTAACATCACCATATGGAACTGGGATCATATTACAGGAGAGCAATTTCTTCATAGGCTCTGGATACATATACTTGATGATGCCAGAATCGGCTATACAGCAGCTGGACAGATTGATGGAAAACGCATTCTCCCCAGCTTCGATCAACTCATGGACGACTATCCGGTTCAATCTGGCAGCTGCATCTTGAACCTTCACGATGCCCCTATATCTTTCAGGCCCTATGACCCCTTTATGTATCTGATATTCCTTCGCTGGGATATGTGGAAAAGATCCCCCGCCATGTCCAACAACCAACGTTATATCGCTGTTTCTTCTAGCGAAGTGGATTTCTCC
>DAOVDL010000154.1 GCA_030669485.1 Candidatus Bathyarchaeota archaeon | reverse complement strand
CTGGTGGACTTCGCCGCCGCGGCCCCGCTCAATGTAAGGGAGAACGATGTTAACCGCCTGTTGCAGGAGACCCTGGCTCGAATGGTTATGCCCGGGAACGTGAAGCTGACTACCCGGTACGGGGAGACCCCCCCATCCAAGGTGGATGAGGGTCAGTTGAGCCGGGTCTTCGAGAACCTGATTTTGAACGCTGTTCAAGCCATGCCTGAAGGCGGCGAACTGGAGATATCAACCGGACAGGGGGGAGGCTTCATCGAGGTGAAGTTCAAGGATACAGGTGTAGGCATATCTAAGGGGAACCTCGGGAAGACATTCGACCCGTTCTTCACCACCAAGGCGAAAGGCACCGGTCTAGGCCTCGCCAACGCGAAGAAGGTGGTTGAAGCCCACCGAGGCACCATCGCAGTGGAGAGTGAAGAGGGGAAGGGCACCACTGTTACGGTCCGACTGCCTAGTCGTTAGATATCCGAAAAGCGGAGAGGGTAAGACCTCAATCCGGAACGATTCTATCGTACGTCACATTTTCAGTCTTCGGAAATGGATTGAAAACCGTAACTACCAATATATATCGGTATGGTTCCCGCACTTGTTATATGAGTCATAATGAATAACTGTATTAAAGTTCTACACAAAAACACTTAAGAAGTGGAGTGTTAAGGAATTGGTTTAGAGATTGTTTAGATGAAAGTTCCTACCGGTATTGCTGAGCTTGATGTAAATTAAAGGTGAGAAGTATGTTTTCAGAAGAGAAAACAAATATTCTAATAATTGATGACGATGAGCATATCTTGGAAATGTTGACAGTTTTGCTGTCCAAGGAGGGTTATGTGACAGATACAGCGAAGACAGGCGCTGAGGCAATTGAGAAGTCGGAAGCAGAGGTCTTCAACCTAGCTCTTATTGACATCGTCCTCCCAGATATGCTAGGCACCCAACTTCTGGTAAAGCTGAGGGACACTATCCCCAAAATGCGTAAGATCATTATCACTGGACATGCTAACTTAGATAATGCTGTTGAGGCGTTGAATCTTGGTGCCGACGCCTACATCATGAAGCCAGTCAAATCCCGAGACCTGTTGAAGGTTGTCAAGGAGCAACTACGGAAGCAGCAAGATGAGAAGACGATGACACTGGACAGAATCATAGAGTACATGGAGGCTAGGAAAGTCGATTTCGTTGAAGTGGTGAAGCAAAGCTTGAACTCGTTCTTGGGAGAATCCGCCACATCTGCAACCATTTACCATCTGGGAGGGAAAGAAGCTCTCCGAGATCCAAAGGCCTGTGAGAAGAGGCTCAAAGCCGTATTCAACGGAGGAGCAGAAATAATTCTGAAACATATCCTGAAGAGCTTGGAAGCAGCCTCAGGAAAAAAGTCAACCACTCAGCAAAGAAAGCCATCAAGCAAGGGAAAACCCCCTTGACACTCTTATTCTAGTCTCCCAGCGTGACGACAGTATCTCCTGGTTACTTAAAATTCCGTGGGCTACCCCATGCCTGATTAAAAGCTATGTTGATCCGTCGATGTAGGTGGACTCCTCGCCTTCGGGCAGAATCTCAATCTTCACCCGGGCCTTATTCACCGCTCCATCCCTGGTGAGGTCTAGACCGGGAGAAGCGTGGGTATCTTGATTAACTGGGCTGGCTCAAATATTAAATAGAAGATACCTTGAAAACGGTAACCGATAAACTCTGTCCTCATTGCCACCAAGCATACATTGTGATTCAACAGTTTAGGCGACCCTTCTACAAAACGAAGGATCCGTATCTAAGGTATGCTACCCAAAATGTAAAAGAAGACCATAGAAAGATTGATAATTCAGAAAACCTAAACTTCTCAACCTCCAAAACAGATATTAATGGAAATACATTCTACCTGATAGGCATGTAAACTTGCGGTGGATGCAGTAAAATGGCGATTAAAAGCTGTATAACGAGTAAAAATAACCCCCCCATTCTTATATGGAGAGGAACATCTAGAATGGATTATTCAGAGGGAAAGTAGCTTGGCAAGAGTCCACTCTCACAGACGGGGTAAATCCCACTCTACCCGACCTGTTACCAAGAGAACCCCAGGTTGGTGTACTTACGGGGCGGATGAGGTAGAGTCCTTAGTCATTAAGCTTGCTAGAGAAGGAAAGTCAGCCAGCCGTATAGGGGATATACTAAGAGATCAACATGGGATACCCCTAGCTAAATCCATCACGGAGAAGAAGATCACACAAATCATGAAGGCTGCGAAATTGGCACCCAGCCTCCCCGAAGATCTGGCAGCTTTACTTCGAAGAGCTAACCAGCTTGTAAGGCATATTGAGAAGAACAGGGGAGATCATAAGAATACCCACAGCCTACAACTCTTAGAGTCACGAGTTCACAGGCTCTCCACCTACTACAAACAGAAGGGCGTCATCCCAGCAGATTGGAAGTATAAGGCAGTCGTGGGCTCCTTCATGTAGCGTCAAGGCATGTAACATGGAAGCCTCAGCAGAAGATTTTATCAAGAGTTGTGAATCTGCAGCACATGAGATCTCAAGCTATGTGAAGAAGGGCACTTCCATACAGATACTCGGCCACGACGATGCCGACGGTGTGACTGGAGGTTCAATAATAGCTCAAGCGGTCCACCGGTTGGGAGGATACTTCCACCTTAAAATAGTTGACAGGATAAGCGAGGAACTTATCAGCCAACTTGCTGAGATCAAGTCCGATATCTATGTCTTTGCTGATATAGGAAGCGGATATCTTGACCTTCTCAAACCCTTGACTCCCGCTAAGGTCGTGGTCTTGGATCACCATAAACCGGTAGAGGCAAGTTTTCCTAACTTAATCCATGTCAACCCTCATCACCATGGCATCGACGGTGCTACTGAGGTCAGTGGGTCTGCAGTCTGCTACCTAGTCGCTAGGGGAATGGGAAGT
>DAOVDL010000043.1 GCA_030669485.1 Candidatus Bathyarchaeota archaeon | reverse complement strand
TTCATATGATCCTGACGGAAACATCGTAAGTTGGGAATGGGAAGTCGCAGGAGATTCTGGACAAGGCGAGACATGGACAACAACATTTAATGACGACTTTTCTGGACAAGTCATTCTTATCGTCACGGATAATGATGATCTTAAAGACAGTGATCGGGCAACAATCCAAGTAGACAATGTACCACCGACTGTTGATGCTGGGCTGGATCAAACAGTAATTGTCGGAGTTCAAGTAGAGTTTAATGGCGGTTATACCGATCCTGGTGAATGGGATACACATGATGTAAGATGGGATTTCGGCGACGATACAACTGAAACAGGAACACTTAATCCAACTCACCAATATAACCAGCCTGGAACATATACCGTTACTTTGACCATACAAGATGATGATGAAGGCACTGGACAAGACACCTTAACTGTGACAGTACAAGAATCTGGAGGAGGAATACCAGGGTTCCCATTAGAAAGCATAATCCTCGGATTAACCATTTCTGCAGTTGCCATTTACCTGCTTAAAAAGAACAAAATGCATGGAGCCCCTATGACTCCAAGCATTTGAACCCCTCTTCTTTTAATAAATGTATATTTTATTCTAAGACATAGTGGCCTTAGTGTAACTCTGATTGGACAGACGTGAACCCTCAGAGTGACTCCATTTTAAGTTTTTTTAAACCCTGCGCGTGTGATTTTTCACATTAAATCGTGTAGCGTTCATAAATGTGTAAATTCATTTGGTTTAAAATATTAAATTCTAACACTCAAGATCTATTATTGTATGAAACGTCTGTTGGGAAGATATAGGTATGGTGAATTATCTCAAATTAACTAGATTTGGCTTCAGTATGGCGGCCAAGAGTGTAGGAAGGAGAAAGTTCAGGGCTGCTTTGACTATCCTCGGGGTACTCATCGGAATCGCCACCATCGTCTCCCTAATCTCTATTGGTGAAGGCATGCAATACGGCATTGAGTCTACTCTCAAAGAGTTGGTGGGCGCTTCAGTAGTGATCAGGAGTGGTGATCAAGGCATAAATGTTCCAGAATACGTCAGCGACTATGTTCTGCGAGTGCCAGGTGTAAAGGACTGCGTGTCAGTAGTGATGATGTTAGGGGAGATAGGGAGTAGACAGTCGATGATCATAGGCGTGAACATGGATCAGGCTGCTGATTTGCTTCAAATCTCTCTTACCGATGGACGTCTGTTTGAGCTAGGGGAGAGTTACTCAGCAGTAGTCAGTTCAGCAACAGCTGACCGCTTAGGACTTAACGTAGGCGATACTATAGCGTTGAGTGCGATGATGGGCGGGGTCGGAGAATCCTACACCGTTGTAGGCATTGCGAAACCTGTTAGTGGCTTCCTCACTGATACAGGCTGCTTTATCCCACTGCGAGATGCACAACGCTTGTTTAACAAGCCAGGCCTTGTGTCCTTATTGTTGGTTACCATAGAGGATTCTGAGATGGAAAAATATGTTGCAGAGGTTCTTATGAACGCTTTCCCTGAAGCGAACATCATGACTGAGGAAGCCCTCTTGAGCAGTGTCAGGGAGGTCATGGGCATGGTGAACGGTGTGCTCTTGGCTCTCGGATCCATCAGCCTTGCAGTTGGCACGATCGGAGTCATGAACACGATAACCATGACCGTGTATGAGAGAACCAGGGAGATCGGAATGATCAAGGCTATCGGTGGCAGACGTAGGCATGTGCTATCGATCTTTCTCTCAGAAGCCGCGATCATGGGGGTGATTGGAGGTCTCTTGGGGATAGTAGTAGGTATAGCCTTCGTCTATGGTATCCAGCACCTCGTCTCAGCATTAGCTCTCCCTATTGCCATTCCAGTAGTCGTATCGCCACAGACTCTGCTAATCGGCTTGGGGTTAAGTTTAGCCATCACCACAATGGCAGGGTTCTATCCCTCATGGAAAGCATCCAACATCCCCCCAATAGAGGCTTTGAAGTATGAATAAAGCGGTTGATCTTATCGACGTCACCAAGGTTTACAATTTAGGCGGAGAGCTCAGGATTCAAGCGTTGAGGGGTGTCGATCTGACTGTAGAGAAGGGGGAATTGGTATCCATTATGGGCCCGTCAGGATGTGGGAAATCGACCCTTCTGAACATCATTGGTGGCCTTGACAACCCCTCTGATGGAAGAGTCATTATAGACGGGATCAACATCACCAACATGGATGAGGGGAAGCTTGCCGCATTCAGATCTGAGAGAATCGGCTTCGTATTTCAATTCTTCAACTTAGTTCCAATGTTGACTGCTCTGGAGAACGTTAAGCTACCCATGGTCTTTGCTGAAAGACTGTCTCCAGTGAAGATGATGAAGAGAGCGGTAAGACTGCTGAGTCTTGTGGGCCTCGGAGAGCGGCTTCATCATCTACCCAACCAGTTGAGTGGAGGCCAACAACAGAGAGTGGCGATGGCACGCGCCTTAGCCAATGAGCCTTCACTAGTAATTGCAGATGAACCAACAGGCAACTTGGACAGCGAAGGCGGATTGAAGATAATGCACTTCATCCAGCACTTGAACGAGACGATGGATCAGACCTTCATACTGGTCACACATGATTCCAACGTAGCGAAGATGACTCAACGCGTCATACATATGTTGGATGGGCGGGTCATAGAGACGACTCAGCCCTCGGGAGAAGCAGCTACAAAACAGGCTGCGTCACAGGCTCAGCGGGAGCTGCTATTAGCTGAGCTGGAGTGGCTAAGGAAATCTTTACGTCTCGAGGAGATGCGGATCGAGAAGGAGCCTGAAGCGTACAATGAAGCAGTAACGGAGTACGTAAGTAGGTGGAAGCGATTGAAATTATCACTTAGAGAGTTAGGATTGGAGGCTTGATGTAGTGAAACGTCCCCGAATTCTGTCCGTACTAATGTTCACACTCATTCTCTCAACGCTGATTCAGAGACCGATGGTTACGAACACACTCTATGAAGGAGAAGCGATAACGTACAAGAAGAGTGAGGTTGTTGAGGTCAAGTTTTCTCCTTTTGGAGAACTCCTCTCAGAAGTGGCGAAGGTAACCCTGGAGGTGTACAATAACGATTCATCACCTGTTTCAGTTAACATCGTGGACAGGGTTGAAGATGTGCAGCGAGATTCCTTGACTATGTTATATGACACTCCAAATCCAGCAAGAGTTGAAGACTTTGGGAATCTGACTCTGATAAATTGGGAGAATGTTATGATCGATCCTCACTCCCGATTAAAGTTTCAGTACATGGCAAAGACCTGGAGAACCATTCCGGTTACAGTCAGCGAAACCATCTATGTTAATGGAAAGCAGGTTGACCCAAAGTTCACAAGGGAGATTTACAGCTTAGACGCAAGCGTCTCAGACTCATTAACCATTCAGTTCACCATCCAAAACACCGGGCAACCTCTCTACACATTCAATGACACTGCATCTCCCATCTTCATGTGCACAGTGGTAGCGTTACTCCCTGACTATTACTTCTCTGACATAAGAACCGTTCCAGAAGCCAATTCCACATCAACCATCGCAGACCAAACACTGATCACCTGGATTCTATTCTTGAAGGACTCTGCAACCCTCCGCATATCGTCCCAGATTGAAGCAGTTAACTCTTGGGGAGCAGCACCAATCGAAACCATCACCATCCAATTGGAACCTGTACCTGAGAAGATAGCAGAAGAAGCTGAAAGCCAAGCAGAGAGCATGAGTATCTATACCGAAAAACTCGACGGAGTAGCAGATATATTAGACAACTTGAGCTCCATGTTAGACCAAGTACCTCCTTCTTCATCCAACTACACAGAAACCCTTCAAGAGGCAGGAACGACCTTGAAAGAGCTGAGCACCGCTCTAACCGAGGTCTTACCCTTAATAGAAAACCCTGCAACAAAGAGTGTCATCGAAAACATCAGAGATCAGTTTTCGGAGTTAGGAGACAGGTTCCTGTCTGCTGCTTCTGGAGTGGGGGAAGCAGAAGAGTTGATTGAGGAGTTACATACCACTACCGAAGAGTTACAAGGTCAGATAGGGACGCTCAGAGATCAGAAGAAAAAGTTGGATGAACTGTCCCTCCTCATCAGGAACCAAAAAACCCCGAATAACGTGGAGGTCTTCAGTTCTGATGCTACAAAAAATTATGAAGTTGAGATCATTGTAGAAGAAAGAGCACAGCAGAACTCATCTCTGTGGGCGATTGAATCCATCAGGTTCACAAACAGAGGTGAAGGAGTAGAAGTCATTAATGGCTTGTCTTTACAAACTATAGTTAATCAACTATCGGTAAAGCCAAAGTACGTGCGTGTTCAGGTGAATGAAGTGTGGCAAGATTTCAACGGTGACTTAGCTCAATTAGGTTTAACGTATGACACGTTAGACAACGCAGTTTATCTGTGGCCCAGAGTTAAAGTAGAAGCTTCAGAGTCTAAAAACATACTCACCGACTGGGCTGGCAGACCGGTAACATTTGTTTACGAGTCGAGTGAGGAACCCCAATTCTCTTACACCCTTGACGTGGAAGAGCAGTTTCCAGAGGCTCAGATAGATCCGATTAAAAGCAGAACCATGAACATCATAAATCAACCATATATATTTGCTGGAGACTTAACCCTACCTGACATTGAACCCCCTCCACCTCCGCCATCAGAAGGCACGGACTGGATTCAGGTACTTAACGAATTCTTACAGTCGCAAATTGTACATATTTTCTTCTTCTCATCCTTCATCATCCTAGGTTTTCTATATGTGAAGATCAGTAAGGAGAAAGCTTCAGAGAAGATGACGATCATACAAAGAGAAGAAGCAAGAATGGTAATCCGTGAAATAGATCAGGCCATCCGGACGATCAAAGAGAAAGACTCTAGCTGAGACTCACCGATTCTTTCAATAGCGTGACCTTTTCCTTGAATAAACCTTGCTTTATTTTTAAAGATAGTAATGTATTGATTGATGGCATCTACCAGTGTCCTGTCTCTGATCTGACTGAGGAAAGTTACACGTAGGGATGCCTCAGTGTAACTCTGATTGAATTGAGGGATTCCTCAGAGTGACTGTATGTTTCACAGTTTTGAAGCATCTTTTGTTTATTTAGTTGAGTGCACATGATTTTTTGAAGAATGATAGTATATTTAATGATCGATGGATCGTGCGTATGCAGAAACTATTAATTAGTTGGTATGAGCAACTGTAACAGAATACATGTGTAAAAGAGGTGAAGAACTTGACAACAGGTAAAGTGAAAAAATGGTTAGACCTAAGAGGCTACGGATTCATCGAATGCGACGACGGAACAGAGGTCTTTGTCCACAACTCGGAGATACAGGATAAGAGGAGTCTAGCGGAAGGAGAAAAAGTAGAGTTTGAGATAGAACAAGGTCCAAAAGGCCCAAGAGCGGTAAAAGTGAAACCTATCTCTTAGTAAGTTCTTTATTGAGCGTGCGCGATCATAAAGATGGGGTTGTAACAGGAATAGGAACGGATTAGATGCGAAGCTTGACACGGATGGGAAGAGGTAGGCCTCCTGGTAAACGCCATTCATACGCACACATGAGGGGTATTGAATATCTCGCGAGGATAGCTGTAAAACACGAAATTGATTCAGACGAGTTTTTTGCGTGTCTAGTTGACGCTTGGCAGAACGAGAAATCTGAATGCGAAGGCTTGATGATAGAGTGTCGGGAGAAGACGCAGGATCGCTGCATTTTCCTCTTGACTCGAAGCGATAAGTGGGTTGCACAATTTCC
>DAOVDL010000058.1 GCA_030669485.1 Candidatus Bathyarchaeota archaeon | reverse complement strand
AGTTGGAATACTGGCTGACGCATCCTCACAACTGGCTGAAAATGGAATAAGCATCCGACAAGCCCTCGTAGACGACCCTGAACTCCACCCCGAAGCCAAGCTAACACTAATAGCAGAAAAAAAAATCCCCGGAGATCTAATCCCAAAATTCCTGAAGATTAAGGGCGTAGCCCAAGTTTCAATATACTAACCACCGCATATCATAACGCCGAAAAAGAGTGAAAGCTAAGCTGCCCTACGTCGAGGGGAAGGAAGCCTGCCGCCCAACCCCCAGAAGCGGGTAGGCGGTTTCGGTGAGTATACGTTTTTTTCCAGACCATAGCGGCTCAAAGGTTTAGTTAGGTGCCTATGTGCTCTAGGGGGGGTTATGTAGAGGCCGCATCTGAGACTTCTCCGAGAAGCCTCCTTCACCTTCCTCAACTCAGAGTTACGGTAGCCACATCTCTTACATCGAAAACCCTTATCTCTCCCCATCGAGGTCAACCTTTTGCCGCACTCTGGGCAGAGGGGACTTCTTAACTCAAACGCCTGAGCAACCTCCAAAACCTCAACCTTCTCTAGGTTGATGGTCAAGGGGTGACGGGGATATGCTTTCCTGATGCCCCCGTAGACCCTGAGCCTGTCTCCCACCGCGAATGATCTTACAGTATCCCTGAATCTTCCCGTGGGCTCGTAGGCAGCGCAGTCCACCCCCCCGCTCCCATCGCTAAGCCTGAAGATAACATGCCCTCCGACCATCGTTGTAGGTGCACCTGAGACCCAGCCCTCTACAACGACAGGGCGAAAGGAGTGAAGTTCATCAACCCTGTAGCTCCAAGCAAGATGGGCGTCGGTTCCATGATTGGTTCTGAAAATAGTCCACCGCTCCACTGGCTCCCCAACCTTGAGGATGCCCATAGCCTTCAGAAGCGTCCTAGGGTTCTCCCCCCGAATGCCGTAGAGAATTGGGTCAGGACTCCTAGGCGTTATCAGAACCCTCCCCGTTTCAGGGTCAAGGTTGTCGTAGGTGAGAGGTTTGGTCTTCCTATCCATCTCAACCACTGATCCCTCATCCACCCGCCTCGGCGAACCCCTATTCCCCCGCACACGGTAGGCTATGGCCTCATACGTGTGGTCGCCCTCTAAGACGCCTCCCACCGCAGCTAAGGCACCTATGACTCCCCTACCCCCCCTCAGACCGTAGGCCTCACCGTGGATGCCTCTGACAATCCTAAGAGCCCTCCGGACGCTCACCACCTCTCTGAGGGCCTCTTGAGTGAAGCCCCTCACCTCCAGAGGTATACCGCCTTTCAGAAGCACAAGGCCAGGGGATGTCCGCTTCCCTTCCTCAGCCTGCCTCTCCAAGAGGCCTATAGCCACCTCCCTGACCTCCCCGTACCTCCCCTCAGGAAGTTTGAACCTGAGGCATACCGCACCATTCCCCCGTGTCTTCCAAGGGATATTTGGGTTCAGCCTGAAGAGAGAGGGGTGATCTGTGAAAGCGGCGCCCATCCCCACCAGAGCCTCCACCAGACATGCTCCCAAATATGTGGTGCAACCTGCGGTGGATGAATCTGTGTCATCGATGCCCAGATGTATCTTAATGGAGCTGCCTTGACGTTTCAAATGTCTCTTTTTATAATGCTCAGTTGTCAAGATCTCTAGGTCTCCGCCAAGTTGAAGATGTATGCTAGGCTGAAAGGTTATTCTGCCGATGGGTTATTAAAGCTACGAAGAACTGCCAAATGAACAAGAGAAGTGAGAGCGACAAAAAATAAGAACTGCCAAAACCTAAAAAGCAGCTTCATAGTTTAGGCTTTCTTACCTGTAAGTTCTTCAATTTGAATTTCTATTACCTCTACCTTACTACCTGCGGATGAAATGTATTTCTCGGTCATCTCCATGGAGAGAGCTTCTTTTTCTCCCCCATATTTGGCGACAATTTTTCTCAGCGCTTGAAGCCTCTGCTCTTTATCGGTTAATATTTTAGCGGCGCCCAACGCTATCACACTTCTATATTTTGTCTTAAACTCGCAGGGAGTAGAGTTAGGTATTATAGCTTGCAATTCATCTACCTCAAAGCAGACATTCGGGTTAGCTTTGAGATACTCTATTTTCTTACCTTCACTGGCGGAGTGGAAGAATATCTTACCTTCATCATAAACGAAATTGATAGGTACAACGTAGGGTTGATCATCAGAGACCAAGCCTATTCTTCCAACAGGCGCATTGCTTAAAATCTCTTCAACCTCTTTTCTATCTGTAATTTCTCTTTCTTTAATGAGCATTTCGGCCACATCTTCTTCAATGTTGAATGTTCAGGTAGATAATTTTTGCCCAAAACCAAAATTAAAGTTGGGGATTTGATAGAAAAAAATCAAAATTTAACCTTTGGTGAGACCAAGCCTTTTTTCCGCCTTGATTTTCATGCACGCTTTCTCTGCGGGTGTCTGCCGTCTAGTCCTTGACGCGGTCTAACATTTACCTACTTTTTCCCTCTTTTTTAGTAGTCGCTTGGTAATCCATTCCTCGACGAACACTTTTGGGAAGCCTTTACACTCGTATTATTGAGAGTTCAGGAGAGGATCCAATGCGAAGAGGAACTACCGAGTTTCCAAGCCCTCTAGTAACAAACAAGTTGTGACTCCCCGCATTATACCAGCCGCTTACGTAGTGGCCACTTCCTCGAGGCAGCCAGAGAGGAAATCCAAGCGGAGCTATCTGCCCGCCATGGGTGTGACCGCTCAAGGTGAGAGTCGGCCCCTCTGCGAGCATACGTATCCGATCGAAACTCGCTGGACAGTGGGCGAGGATGACCTGAAACTCTCCCTTGCCTTTGACAAGCTCAAAGTTCGGATAGCCCCCCACCAAGTCATCGAGACCGATAACAGTTATGCGAGTTGCCCCGACCTCGAATGTGTGAGTCTGATTGATCAAGAGCCTCACGTCTGCCTCATCATAGGCCTCTGAAAGTTCGGCCAAATCAACCCCGGCCCAATGTTCCCAATTTCCGAGCACTGCAAGCTTCGGGCCCCGAACATGAATTTGTTTGAACAGACCTGTGACTAACTTAACATTCTCTGACCTATCGATGGTGTCTCCCACTATGAAGAGCGCATCACAGTCCAGTTCATTTACAGATGCGGCAAGAGAATCTGACGTGACATATGAGCGGGGTGCATGGAAATCAGAAATGACGGCAATCGTGAGCCCCACCTCTTTTGCTTTAGGGCTCAGCAATTGGTGGCGTGTAACATCAAGCATGTTGGACTTGACAGAATAGCCTATGCCCCCAAGGGATAGTGCTCCTACACCGAAAAGTAGCACCCGCTTAATGAACCAACGCCGAGACCTCATTGATCCTATACGAGTACCCTGACTACCATGGGTGGTCCTAACCAAGCGGCTCAGAGCATGCCTCAACAAATACACCTAAGGCGCTAGCATACTTTACGAACTGGCGCATAGTGAAGCTAAATTTTAACCTTTAACAGATCTGGAAAAGTAAAAAAGGTCTGTAAATAAAAAGTTAGACTACTTGGGGGTTTGGATAACTATCATAGTGAGTGTGGAACGAACTTTGTCAAGTCTGCGAACGTTCCAAGTTATGCTCTCCTTGAGCTTATCCATCGTCTCAGCCTCAACCTTGGCGATGATATCGTAGACGCCGTAAACGATGTAGGCCTCCTTCACGTTCTTTATGGCCTTAAGCTCCTTCAAAACATCACTCTCGCTTCCAATCTCAGAATTGACCAAAACATAGGCTGTAGGCATTTCAATTAATCCTCCTTTCAGATTTAAGATGTTGATGTTTATATATTAACGCTCTTTAAAGCTTTATTGATCACTTGGTGAAGGTGAAATTTTGTCTAAAGAAGCTATAACAGTTGAAGATATGTTGGCAACGGAGATGAACTCCGAATACCTTGGCCTCCCTATTGGGCTCTTAATGGAGAACGCTGGCCGCGCTGTAGCTCAAGAGATAGCTGCGAGGAAGAAGCCAACCCGCTGCGTCATCCTAGCGGGGACTGGTAAGAACGGTGGAGACGGCATGACAGCTGCAAGGCATCTGGCTGCAAGGGGCTTCAAGGTCTCCCTCATCCTCATAGGTCCTGAAGAGCGCATAGTTGACCCTAACGTGGCTCTGAACTGGAAGTTGGTTAAAGCCATGAAGAGCACCGTCGCAGTCTATGAGGCAAAAGATTCAGAGCTTATACCCAAGATCTCCTCCCCCATCGTAGTGGATGCGCTTCTGGGCATAGGAATAAGAGGAAACATTAAACCCCCAATTCTTCAAGCGGTGAAGGCAATCAATAGATCACGAGGCTTCTGTGTAGCTGTGGACATACCCACTGGCATAGACGCCAACACAGGAGAAACCATGGGAGAAGCTGTGAAAGCAGATTTGACGATTACCTTCCACAAGCCTAAACTCGGTCTACTTAAAGCAAAAAAGTATGTAGGGAAACTCGTGGTATCAGATAACGGCATACCTCCCGAAGCAGAGATCTACGCAGGTCCAGGAAACGTCTACAGTGTGAAGAGAAAACGCTCTCCCGAGGCCCATAAAGGCAACCACGGGAGACTTCTGATCGTGGGAGGCAGCGAGACCTATACCGGCGCCCCCGCCCTAGCCGGCCTAGCAGCCCAGAGAACCGGAGTTGACCTCGTCTATGTGGCTGCACCACGGGAGGTCGCCCAAGTTATCTCCAGATACTCACCCAACCTCATAACGCTGAAACTATCTGCAGATCACCTGATCCCCGAAGACATGAAAATCCTTGAACCTTTCCTAAACCAAGCTACCTCAGTCATCTTGGGACCAGGGCTCGGAACCCGCAGCGAAACCTCTGAGGCAGTTAAACTGCTGCTGAGAAGAATTGAAAGGGTAGGGGCAAGTCTGCTTCTCGACGCAGACGGATTAAAGCTCTTCGGAAAGCTGAAGCCCCGCCTCAAGGTCAGATACGTATTGACACCTCACTCAAGGGAATATGGGATACTCACCGGAGAAAAGTTGTTGGAAAGCTTGGAACAGAAGGTGAAGCAGGTGAAGCGGGCTGCAAGAAGGTTCGGCGCCGTAATATTGCTCA
>DAOVDL010000092.1 GCA_030669485.1 Candidatus Bathyarchaeota archaeon | reverse complement strand
GAGAAAGATAAGAGTCTAGCGAGTTGACCGGCTGCCTCAGAGGCTGCTTGTTAAGCAGCTGGTTTTTTTTCTGTTTCTTGTTGAGCCTTTATCTGGATGGGTTTTGAGGGGGGGTGGATCCTCTGGTTACCCGCGGTTACCTTTGGTTACCAGTGGTTACCTTTGCTGTCAAGCTGGAATCTTCAATGGGTGAAGAGGGGGGGTGTCTCAACTTGGGACCTTTTGGGTCAATGTGTCACCTTTAGTGTCACTGTGCAACTTTTGGTGTCAAGTTGAGACCTTTGGTGTCACTGTGGGACTTTGCTGTCAAGTTGGAACCTTCGGTTGCAAGTTAGGACCTTCGGTGGTCGTTGAGTTTGATCGGTGGTGTGTGTGTCTGTTTTTTCTAGTGGGTTTAACGGGGTTGATTTTCAGGGGGGGTGCCCACAGTGTGGACAATTGTGGTCAATCGTGGGCAGATGTGGACAAGTGTGGGTAAACGTGGTCAATGGTGGACAAAGGTGGATTTCCTCCTAAGAGAGTTGTGGCTGCTGGTTGCCGATGATGACCTACCCTCCACCATTCGACCGGTAGCAACCCAAAGAAGCCCGACGGGAGCATCTGGGAGGAATAAGCTTAAATAATAACTTACCAGTATTGCTCTCACTAAAAGTTAAGTTGCTAGAGGTGTAAAAACTGTCATCAGCATATGTTCACGCTGCGCTTCTTCTACACTTTGCGAAGCAGCCTGTGAATGAAGGAAACCTGAAGAAGGTGCTCACAGCCTCAGGTCTAGATGTGGATGAGGCGAGAGTGAAATCCCTAACAGCCGCTATCTCAGAGGTTAAGATAGAGGATGCCATTAAGGCTGCTCCCGTAGGCTTCGCCGCTCCGGCCGCTCCAGCTGCTGAGGCGCCAGCTGCTGAGGCTGCGAAACCAGGGGAGTAGAAAAAGAAAGAGGCTTATGAGGCGAAGTAGAAGGTAGAAGAGGCCCTGGCTGGTCTCGGTGCCCTCTTCGGCTAAATCCTCCCTTCCCCTTTTCCAAGTTTAACTGTTGGAACCCAGATAGCTCTGCTGTGGGTTCTGGACAGCGAACAGTAAATCTCAGCCTTGATCTTTTCAGGATCGGTAAATGGCTCTTGAAACAGTTAACTTTAGTTTTATGATGCCGTGTATATTTGCGGGGCTTCAACCTTGTCTCTGACGTTCATAGGTTTAGGTCTGCATGGCGAGGGGGGTATATCTTTAGCTGGGTTGGAGAGGGCTAAGATGGCTGACCGCATCTACATAGAGTTCTACACCAACCTTATGCCGGGGCTCTCCCTGAAGAGGCTTGAGGAGCTTTTGGGGAAACCAGTTTCAGAGCTTAACCGGAGAGACATAGAAGAGCGGCCGGAGCAGAGTATACTGAAGGATGCTGAACATCAGGATGTAGTTCTACTCGTACCCGGAGACCCCCTCGTTGCCACAACGCACATTGATCTCCGCCTAAGGGCACATAAAGCTGGGATACCCACAGGGGTTGTTCACGGTGCCTCGATATATTCAGTGGCGGCATCGGTTTCGGGGTTGCAGATCTACAAGTTTGGAAGAACCGTTACCATTCCCCATCCGACACCCATCTATAAACCTGAAACCCCATACGATATCTTGAAGGAGAACACGGCTCATGGGCTACATACCCTTATACTTCTGGACATAGATGCGGAGGGGAAGCGCTACATGAGGGTTGAAGAGGGGCTCCGATACCTATTGAATATAGAGGAGAAGCGTAGAGAGGGCGTCGTGCCGCTGAGCAGACTTGCCGTAGGTCTCTCTGGGGTCGGCTCTCCAAGCCAAAAGGTGAAGGGGGGTAGCGTGGAGAGTCTTCTTAAAACTGATTTCGGGGATCCCCCTCACTCCTTGATATTCCCAGCATCCCTCCACTTCATGGAGGCTGAAGCGCTCAAGGTTTTCGCCTCAACACCGGAGGAGGCTTTGAGAGTTTAGATGGTGGAAGAGAAATCCATCGCCAAGTATAAGAGGTACAGGTCTAACCTAATGCGTGTTCTCTCAGAGGTGGACATTCAGAGGTGTGGCAGGGTTGGGGAGGTCGGAAAGGTTCTTGACCTTGCTAGGCGCTACTATGAGGACGCAGAGCATTTTAGGGGGAAGGGGGAAATAGAGACTGCACTCATCTCTCTGGCTTACAGTGAGGGGCTGCTCGATGGCCTCAGACTGATGGGGCACATCCAATTCAGATGGCAGGAGGAGAGGTAGGTTTCAAGATGGTTGGTGGAAGGAAGAAGAGAGTTCTGGCTTCAGGGGTCTTCGATCTCGTTCACTTAGGTCACGCATTATTCCTGCGGGATGCTAAGAAGGCAGGGGGGAGGGAAGCTAAACTCATCGTCGTTGTGGCGAGGGACAGCACGGTTAAGAGGTTAAAGCGCTCTCCACCCATCTTGCCTGAAGAGACCAGACGGGGACTCGTTGAGGCGCTTAAACCGGTAGATAAGGCTGTCTTGGGGAGTGATAGGTTTGATGTGCTGGGGATCATCAGGAAGTATAAGCCAGACATCATAGCATTAGGCTACGACCAAGATTCTGTAGCGAAGATTGTGGAGAGGCATATTAAGATGGAGAAGCTGCCTGTTAAGGTTGTGAGGATCAAGAAGTTTGAGAAGGAGGCGCTTAACAGCTCCACCGAGATAAAACACAGAATAGCTCGTTCAATACGTTAGGTTAAGCCTCTTGCCAACTTCTGGTTGGAAAGGCTTTACACGTCTCATGTGAAAGGACTGTTCCAGAGAGGTTTGCTTGATGGATGAGATGCTGAAAGCTGTGAAGATAACTCTATCCGAGAGGAGGCCGCTGGATGCATGGCTCGACTTCAGCCTTCGAGAGGTCAGAGAGGGGCCGGTTAGCTATTTCAGAGTGAAAGATTTTCTGTCGGGCAACTGGCTCTTCAAGCTCTGCATCGACGGAAATCTGGGCAAGGTTGTGGTCAAGGCTGTGAAATGCCCTCCTGGAAAGGCTTTCTTCAGTGTTGAAGGGGCGAGCATGGTCTTTCAGCGGAGTGTTCAGCAGGGCTTTCTCTACGACCTGATCTCGGTTCCTAGGATAGAAGAGAGCGGCAGGGTTAGAAGGAGGAGGGTTAGGGAGATGGAGGAGATCCCTCCGCTCATAAGGGATAACTTCAAGATAGTGACACATAGGGAGGCTACAGGTAAGAAATCGCCGGTTGCAGAACTATTAGCCACCCTGACGCCTGAAGGAGACCTACACTCCCCCCTCATCCTCTTCCTCCTTGAGAGGGTCTGGCCCCTTGCACCTCAAACCCCTGAAGAAGCCTACAGACAGATGAAGGAGGAGGCAGAGCAGCGGGGAAAGCCCTCTCTCTCCACAGCTCATCGAAGGGTTCTCAATGCAATTCGAGGGGTTCAGAAGGCCAGGCTTATAGAGGTCTATGAACTGGTTAAAGCGAAGGTTGGTGAAGAAGAGCGTCTGAAAGTGCTTCATGACCTCGCTGAGGCTGGGAAGATCTCATATCCCAAAGTTGGCTACGTCAAGGTGGGAAGAGGCATGAAGGCTACTTCAAAATCTCATGAGGAGCGAAGGCCCCCCGAGACCTAACTGAGGCCTCTTCAACGTAGAACCGTACAGCCATCTCCAAAGCCTCCTCACCGATTGGAATGTAGTCCTTCTCAACTTGGAAGTAACTTGGCAAAGCAAGTGCCCCTGCAAGACATATCGCTCGGCCTTCAAGCCTCGCTGAGAATCTCATCGAGTCGCCTGAGATCCTCTCCAAGATAGCGTTCCGTGTCTCCTCTATTCTGCCATAGGTCTCTTGGGTTAAAATAACTGGCTTGTATTTGAATTGGTCCTTGACCAAGGGGTGCTTGGTCTCGATGGCGTGTACAAGGGTCAAGTGATCCCGTATTCTCCCCGCCTCAGCTGGGATGCTCATCTCCCCAAAGGCAAGCTTCCTCCTGCTTTTAGCTATCTCTACAAAACGCTCCTTGGTGAGGCGGTGAAGCCTGCAGAGCACCCGATCCTCAATGGCCTCGAAGTTGGGATCTGAAACTGTTGTCTCGTAGCTGCTCCCATGGACCGCTGTGTTATAGT
>DAOVDL010000146.1 GCA_030669485.1 Candidatus Bathyarchaeota archaeon | reverse complement strand
CCTTCGTCAACCCAGCAGTCCTCAAATATCTCTTCAAGAGGATTGAGGATGGTGGAGCAGACGTAGCCATCCCTTGGTGGCCAAACGGTTACATCGAACCGCTTCAAGCCGTCTACAGGACGGCCTCAACCTTGAGGGCGGCGAATGATGCCTTAGCAAAAGATGAACATAGGATCATGGCTTTAATTCAGAGGCTTAAGCGGGTTCTCTACGTCCCAGTTGAGGAGTTGAAGGAGTTTGACCCCTCCCTCCTGACGTTCTTCAACGTTAACACAGCTGAAGACTTGAAGAGGGCGCAGGGACTGCTCGAAGAGAGTAAAACTGTTAACGGGGGTCAACCTTCTTCCCGATCGCCTCGACCACCTTGGTGTTGATCTCCTGTGTTCCCACCGTGATCCTTAGAAAGCTTTGTAGGCGTTCATCGGGGAAGCTTCTCACATAGATGTTCTGTTCTTTGAGGCTTTCTTCCAAACGTTT
Organism: Candidatus Bathyarchaeota archaeon; assembly: GCA_030669485.1. The sequence goes on along the minus strand of DAOVDL010000146.1, from coordinate 2,711 downwards.
TGCATCCTCAGCCCCCCTACATTTGATGAGGATATAGTTTGCTTCAGATGGGTAGACCTTAAACCCGAGGGCAGTCAGCTTTGCTGTAAGGAACTTTCTGCCTTCAATAATCCGCTTAATGTTCTCATTCACATAATCTGCATCATCAAGTATGGTTGCTGCGGCAATCTGGTTTAGTGTTCCAATGTTGAAGGGGTCTCTGACAGCATCCATCCATTTGGTGAGATCCCTGTGTCCAACTCCGAATCCCACCCTGATGCCGGCTGCTGAATGAGATTTCGACAGGGTTCTAACTATCACGATGTTATCATACTTCTCCACAAGTCTGAGGGCATTGTCTCTTGAGAACGCCACATAGGCCTCATCGATGAGCAGCACCCCCCTCCCCTTCAACCCTTCTGCTAGGCGACCCAGTTCAGAGACTTCTGTGAATACGCCGGTGGGGCTGTTTGGGTTGGTCACCGCCGTAAGTTTCGCTTCCTTCCTCATCAACTCATCTATGGGGAGGGTGAAGTCTTCATGGAGGTCAACCTCCTCGTAGGTTGCCCCCATCTGGGCGGCGTAGATCCTGTACATGCCGTAGGTTAGGTTTGTGGAAGCTACAAGGTCCCCTTTGTCGACAACCGTTTTGAAGACCGTTGCGATCACATCGTCTGAGCCGTTGCCAACAATCAGTTGCTCCCTTCCAACCTTGTAGGCTTCTGCCAGTTTGCCCTTCAGTTCCTCGCTGTCCTGTTGAGGATACCTCTTGAGGTCGTTGTTCTTCAGGTAGTTGATTAGGGCTGAAATGGTTCGCGGCGAGGTGGGGTACTCGTTTTCATTCTGGTTAAGCTTAATTGCGTCTCGCGGTAAGGCTTGCTCCCCACCAACATACCTCTTCAAATTTCGCTTTACCGTATCCCTCACGTATGCACTCAAGCTGTCCGCCCTTCGAATTTCCATTCATATGATCCTTAAGAACTGTGGTTTAAATTGTTAACACAACAGCTTCAACCCTACAGCTCTTAAATATAGGGTCATATGTAGCCTACTTGCATATCTAACATTTCATGGGAGAGTGAAAAGCTTAGAGTGAGGTCGATACAGGACCTGAGGTCAATCCTTAGGAGGATAGATGGGCGTGGGTACAAGGCATATCGTGACATAGTTGAAGCATATGACCTCAGGGAGCTCACCCTCCATGTTGACCATGTGCAGGCTGACCCCTTCGCACCTCCCTCCCGACTCAGTGTAAAGGTTGATCAAGAGCGAGCAGCCTTCCCCAGCGAGCTCTTCAGGAACAAGCCTCGAAGGGTTGCCCTGCAGGACTACATAACACGCGCCTTCGACCAAGCTGCAGGGATTGTTGCTCAGGGGGATAGGGGTACTGGGAGAAGCGGTTTTATAGGCATTAACTGTGGACGGCAGGAGATCTTGGAGCGGACCTCCGTTCTTGTCGATGAAAGCTTCGTGGAGGCTCGCTTCGTGGTGGGGCTTCCAGCTATGGGGAGAAGGATAGCGGGGAGGCAGGCTGAGGAGATGCTCCTCCAAGAGATCCCGGAGATAGCGAACAGATCGCTCATCTACGGAAACTTGGACGCTGACCAGTTGAGGGCACATATCGAGGTGGCTGAGGATCAGGAATGGATAAGGGCGGAGCTTCCTAAGCGGGGTTTAGTTGCCTTCATTGCAAACGGCTCCATCCTCCCCCGTAGGAGCGGGGTGGACGATCGGCCGCTTGAGGCCGGTCAGGGGCAGAGGGTGGTGGTGCCCTTTCAGTCTCCCCCAAGCCTTGAGGTTGAGTTATGCCCCCCGAACAGGGGGACTATACGGGGGATGGGGGTCCCTGAGGGTGTAACCCTTATTGTTGGCGGGGGATTTCACGGCAAGTCTACACTTCTGAACGCATTGGAGAGAGGCGTCTACAATCATGTTCCCGGTGACGGAAGAGAGTACGTTGTGACTATACCTGAGGCAGTTAAGGTTCGCGCCGAGGATGGAAGAGGAATTGAGCGAGTTGACATCAGCCCCTTCATCGGTAACCTACCCTTCGGCAGGTCTACCACCAGCTTCTCAACTGACAACGCCAGCGGGAGCACCTCACAGGCAGCTAACATCGTTGAGGCGTTGGAGATGGATGTCCGCCTCCTCCTCATCGACGAGGACACCTCAGCAACCAACTTTATGATAAGGGACTCTAGGATGCAGCAGCTTGTTCCTAGGGAGAAGGAGCCTATAACGCCTTTCCTAGATCAGGTTGAAGGGTTGAAGAGTGGTCTGGGGGTCTCCACAATTCTGGTTATGGGGGGTTCAGGGGACTACTTCGATGTGGCTGACACTGTTATAATGATGGATGAGTACAATCCTCAAGATGTCTCGACTGAGGTTAAGCGTGTAGTTGAGGGTCAGCCTACGAGGAGGAAGCGGGAGAATGCGGGGGGTCTGCGGCTTGTTAAGGAGCGTTGTCCGTTGCCTGAGAGTTTCGATCCGCGGAGGGGTAGACGGGAGGTCAGCATAGATGCCAAGGGGTTGAAGACCCTTCTCTACGGGGTGACAGGCATAGATCTCTCCTATGTCGAGCAGCTGTTGGATATAGGTCAGACCAGTGCAATAGGCAACATAATCCACTACTATGCCAGAAACCGGCTCACCGAGGGGTTGAGCCTCAGAGCGGGGTTGGAGGAGGTCTTCAAGAGGATAGATCAGTCGGGCCTCGACATTCTTCTTCCCTA
>DAOVDL010000051.1 GCA_030669485.1 Candidatus Bathyarchaeota archaeon | reverse complement strand
CTTCACCAAGTCGGCGCTATGGGCCGCTATTTTTGATGCGATAACTCCTTCTCTCACATCTTCGACGGTGGGCAACCCTAGATGCTCTGAGGGTGTGACGTAGCAGAGGAAGTCTGCGCCAGCCATCGCTGCAACTGCACCACCTATCGCACCAACAATATGGTCATAACCAGCGCCTATGTCGGTGACGAGGGGGCCAAGCACGTAGAAGGGTGCTCCTCTGCAGACTGCTTTCTCAAAGACCACGTTTGCCGCAACTTGATCTAGTGGTACATGTCCTGGCCCCTCCACTATGACTTGGACGTCAGCCTTCCAACAGCGTTCTATAAGGTTTCCGATGGTCATAAGTTCTTGGAGTTGAAACCAGTCTGATGCATCAGCGATGCATCCTGGTCTCAAGGCGTCCCCAAGGCTTATACAGAAGTCGTATTTCCGAGCTATCTCTAGGAGGTAGTCGAAGTTGCTATAGAGAGGATTCTCTTTCTGGTGATGGAGGATCCAGCTTGCAAGGAATACGCCTCCACGGCTTACAACACCTGTGATCCTTGTGGGCTTCTTAAGTCTCTCAACTATGCGTTTAGTTATTCCAGCATGGATTGTCATGAAGTCTACGCCGTCACGAGCATGACGCTCTATTGCATTAAAGATCTCGTCCTCTGTCATCTCTACAAGCGCTTTATGTTTTTGAATTGCCTCTATAGCAGCTTGGTAGATCGGGACTGTTCCCAAAGGAATATTGACTTTTTTTAGGATTGCTTGTCTTATACCGTTGATGTTTCCAGCGGTGCTTAGATCCATAACTGTGTCTGCACCATACTTGGCAGCAACTTTACTCTTCTTTACTTCATAATCTGGGTCATGGAAATCTGAAGAGGTCCCCACATTGGCATTTACCTTCGTACGCAATCCCGCTCCTATACCCAAAGGGCGACAGTTCTTCCTAACTACATTCTTCACTATGACTGCTTTTCCTGTTGCCAACAGCTTTAGAAGTTTATCAGTATCAATACCTTCGTCTCTCGCTACTGCATTGACCATACTAGACCTTTTTCCCAGCCTAGCTGCTTTCATCAATGTCAAGATAAAGTTGTCACCGAAGGCTTAGAGGGGCGCTCCTATTTTAAAGGTTGTCGGAATTATAATCATTAAATAGTTCGAGAGGTATGTTAGAAACCAGTTAAACTGTATGGAAGTGTATGTTTATGGCTTGGCATTCGGATCTCCATCGGAGAAAGCCCTCAGGCGGAAGGAAGACGCCATACCGAGGGAGACGCAAATATGAGAAAGGAAGCCCCGCCACTGAGACCACGTTGGAAGAAAACTATCGTGCCAAAAGAAGGATGAGAGGCGGGGGAGTTAAGGTCTTACTCTACTCAGGGAACACTGCTCAACTGTCAGATCTCAAGACCGGCAAGACCTGCACATCGAAGATCTTAAGAGTTGCTAAAAATCCAGCCAACGTAGATTACAATCGAAGGGGAATAATCACGAAGGGTACTTTACTCGAAACAGAGCATGGACTTGTAAAAGTTACGTCCAGACCTGGACAGAATGGTGTTATCAACGCAGTAATCCTAGAGGCGAAGCCTAAACACAGTTAGGTAGCCCTGCAGAGGGAAACCAAGCTTCTCTCCAAGGGTGTATTCAAGTGAGGAAACTTAAGAACAGGTTTATCGTTTGGCCTGTGTATTTAGATGCTTCTAAGACTGAAAGTGATGGAAGACATCTTCCAAAAAAAATAGCATTGGATTCTCCTTTAGTTCAAGAGATCTTCGATGCAGCTAAGGCTCTGAAGCTTAACCCCGAGTTGAGAAGTGATGCCCATTACCCTAAAAACTGGTGGGAGAAATCAGGGTATGTAATCCTCGACCGAGCTGGCTCTAAAAACGAAACTTTAAGAACCCTGGCTAGAAAGATTGTCGCACTTAGAAGTCGGAGAAAGAATTAAACCGCGATCTAATCAACAACATGCAGCTATAAAAGGCATTCAGACCAAACACTTCAGTAACTGTTTTTGTAGGATTTAGTTGATGCAGAGATGTGGAGCGCTTAAAACATCTTTAGATTAGAAATGTTTAAATGTAAAGTTTAGTTGTTCTTTTTCTGTTACAAAGCTTCTGGTGGTTCCTCTGGGTGGCAACTTGAAGCGGCTTGGGAAGGTGCAACATATTTCAGCATCTACAAAGAATATGATCGTTAGATCCCTTGATCCCACTCGAGTTGGAGCCAGAGTTTTCGACAGTGAGATGAAAAAGGTAGGCGTTGTCTTCGATGTTTTTGGGCCGGTATCATCCGCCTATGTTTCCGTAAAGCCTCAGATACAAAAATCTGAGAAACTCGTTAAGCAGACACTTTTCCTATTTGAAAAATCTGGGAAGAAGAGATGAGAGGTAATACTTTGGCCAAAAAAGCAGTATCCTCGACTTTGAAAAAGGTAGTATGCCCCGAATGTGGGGCAACTAGATTAATGAATGATTTTGATCAGGGTGAACTTGTCTGTATGGAGTGTGGCTACGTTGTCGACGATAAGATAGCTAGCACTGGTCCTGAGTGGAGAGCCTTCGACGATGAGCAGAGATTGAAGAGAACACGAGTTGGAGCACCTATGACGTATACAATTCATGATAAAGGGTTGTCAACGCTCATAGACTGGCATAACCGGGACACATGTGGGAAAGATCTCTCTCCAGTTCAGATGAACCAAGTCTTCATGTTAAGAAAGTGGCAACGACGTATACGCGTTGCAGATGCCTCTGAGAGAAACCTTGCTTTTGCTCTCTCTGAGATGAGCAAGATCTCGTCAGCATTGAACCTACCTAAGAGTATACTCGAAACTGCTGCAGTCTACTATAGGAAAGCGGTTAAGAAACGGCTGATACGAGGCAGATCCATACATGGCATAGCTGCAGCAGCTATCTATATGTCCTGCAGGAAATGTAGTCTGCCCCGCACACTCGATGAGTTAGCTCACGTAACATCAGTAAATAAGAAAGAAATTGGACGTTGTTACAGATTTCTGGCGAAAGAGTTAGATGAGTTTATTCCTCCTGCCTTCGCTGCGAAATACGTCTCCAAATTCTCCAACCAACTCTTTGTTATGGGGAAGGCGGAGATTGTGGCTGCGATGATTCTTGATAGGGCAAACGGCCTCCGGCTTACGAGTGGCCGTGGTCCAACGGGCATTGCTGCTGCGGCTACATACATCGCCTCGGCTCTTGCGGGGGATCGAAGAACACAGAGAGAGGTTGCCGTTGTAGCTAATGTAACAGAGGTGACCATAAGAAATCGATATAAAGAACTTATGGAACGCTTAGAGATAAAGGTCAAACTATAAGATTTTACTGTTAGAAATAGTTCTTCTTCAAAAATTATAAAAATATCTTTTAAAAACCACTAACAGTATAGGGTACCTTGACATAGGTGACTGAAGTTGTCATTAAAACAATTAACAGACATGTTATCGAAGCTGGTTGGAGCTCCAGGTATTTCGGGGATGGAAAAACAGGTTAGAGATATTATTAAAGCAGAGTTATCTGGGCATGTTGATGAGATCCGAGTTGACAGGATCGGAAATCTTGTTTCAAGGAAAGGAACTGGCAAGCCGAAAGTTATGTTGACCGCGCATATGGATGAAGTTGGATTTATGGTTAAGAGAATCACTAAAAGCGGATTTATCAAGTTTGCTATGATAGGTGGATTCGATGAAAGGATCTTACCAAGTCAGCAGGTAATTGTGTATACGAAATCCAAGCCAATAGTAGGAGTAATCAGCTCAAAGCCTCCCCACCTTCTAAAGGAGGAAGAGAGAAAGAAAGTTGTAGAACATTCTGATATGTACATCGATATTGGTGCAAAGGATGTGGAAGAGACTGAAGCTTTAGGAGTTAGAGTTGGGGATCCAGTGCTTTTCGATAGGAAGCTGGCACTCTTAGGAAACGAAAACACTGTGGCAGGCAAGGCTTTAGATGACCGAGTTGGATGTCTAGCGTTGATTGAGGTTATGAAAAGATTTCATGATGATTTTACGCTTTACGGGGTTTTCACAACTCAAGAAGAGGTAGGGCTTAAAGGTGCTCGCACATCTGCTTACGAGATTGACCCTGATGTGGGAATCGCTTTGGATGTAACTACAGCGACAGACACCCCTGATTTAAAGACAGATGAGGCAGATGTGCGTGTAGGTGCAGGTCCAGTCATAAATATAGTGGAGGCAAGTGGGCGAGGCTTGATTACAAGTAACCGTGTATTCAAATGGTTAACGAAGTCTGCCAAAGAGGCGAAGATCCCGTATCAAATAGAGGTCGGCGAGAAAGGTATGAGTGATGCAGCTACAATCTACATTTCGAAAATAGGTGTGCCAAGTGGAGCAGTATATATCCCAGCGAGATACATACATGGCCCCAGCGCGATAATTGACTTGAGAGATGTTGAAAACAGTGTAAAACTAGTTACAGAGGCACTAAAACGAATAAAAACTCTGAACTTATCCTAGGTGGGCTAACAGATTATTCAACATGTAAAATCATAGGAATACGACTTCAAAAGCTGAATAGTTCCATTACCAAGTTATGCGGTGTTGGTTGCATAAGACACAGATTCTGGCGGTATCCCTTATTACCAGCCAATCTGCCTTTGGACACTGGTATAAACCTGGCTCTATCTCTTTAGCGGCGGGACATAGATACACTACAGGCTGTTTAGAGGCGTCTTTTTTCGCAACTTTCGGATTGCTTTTCAAATGTTTTTTTAGCTTCGGTACCTCGCTTTCGGGGATGGACCAGTAGCCCTTGCTGTCTTTCACCCCTTTGATGATTCCTCTGGCTATACAGGTTCTCACTGTTTCGTTAGATATCTTCAAAATCTCGCCGAGTTGGGAGGAAGTGTAATGCTTCATTTAAGTTCAACACAATTTGAATCTATATCGCTATTGTAAGTCATTTAAAGTATTTACAGGTTTTTTACGTATTCTTCCAGTTTTTATGCCGCCCACTTTCTTGTGGGAATTTTTCAGCCTGCATCTTCTTTAACATGTCTGCAACAGTCAAGGGTATTCTCTCACGATTCTCCAACGTGACCTCAATTATCGTCATGTCTCCTCGTGACCTTATGTGTTGCACAAATGGATCCTGTGTTCTGTAGTGAATGGTTCCAACAACTGGCTTCCCGCTGTCAAGAGCACTTGCTACAGATGTCTTGAACTTGAAAGAGAAGAGTTCCATAGGGCCTATCTCATCTATCGCAATGACATCTGC
>DAOVDL010000021.1 GCA_030669485.1 Candidatus Bathyarchaeota archaeon | reverse complement strand
GGGAGATATGTGACCAGTCTGGCATTGTGAAGAGGAATTAGCACAGTGCCAGTCAGGATGTTGGGCGCCATGTCATGTGAACCATCGACAACGAAGACCTTCACTCCCCCATCTGTCAGGCGCCGTAGCTCTCTGACGGCTGTCGCCAAAGTCACGTTAGGCGGTCGGGGACTGTTGAAAATATCTCCCGCAAGGATGGCGTAGGAAGGCTTCAGCTCCAAAGTCTTATCGACTGCTTCCACAAAGACTCTGGAGAAGTCCTCCCTCCTCTCCGGCAGATTGTACTGCATATACCCTAGATGCGTGTCAGCGATGTGCACAAAGTCAAACGGCTTCATCTTCTCAAGCCACTATAGAGTGGCGTCTATGAAAATTTAGACTTTCCTATCCACCTTTAGCGGCTGTATAACCGTCCGCTTCAAATCTTCTACAAGTTCAGCTTGGTGAAGCTAGGTGAAGAACCTTCGTGTTTCACCCATCGTCAACACGTCCAGAGGCTTCACCTTAACGACAAGAGGCACCTCCTTCGTAACATGGCCTACGGTGAGACAGTAGTGGGGGCGTAGGGACTGAGTTATGGATCGCATGGTCTCATTGTCTATTCGGGCCACCTTTGAGAGTGCATTCAAGTCATGTTCGCTCTTGAAGTTGAAGAGAAATATGGAGTCAGCTTGACGGTAGATACTATCCTCAATAGTATCCGGCTGATTCGTTACGAAGATGGTGAACAAGCCAAGATGCCTCATACGGGCAACTATATCCTCCCAATAGGTCTCCCTCAAGTAGAGGTGAGCCTCCTCAGCGAAGAGGAAAACAGCCTTCAACTGCCATGATCTCAGAAGCTCAACCAGCTTCCCTAACATAAACTCAACAGCTATCCTGCGCTGCGTAGGCGAAACCTCATTCAAGCCAAGTATTAAGGCACCTCCCTTCGAGATGCGGTTCGAAACATCCTCAATCCGCAACATCTCCCGCTCATCATCAGTGAAGAAGCTGAAATCAGCTAGGGTGTTAAGTCTAGAGAAAATTGCTTCTCTCACGTGTTCATTTATGTTAGAGGTCTGAAGGGCTACCTTGAAGGTCTTAAGGGAGACTCGCCCCCGCCTCTCCAAGTCTTTCCATATCCTATGAAACTCCCTGAGCGAGGTTTCAGGCAGCTCCAAGTTATGGGACATTATATTGGAGACGGTTCTCAGCCCTGCGTATTCCAAGGTCACCTTGAAGTTTCCGCCTACCTTCAGAAGTATGATCTTCTCTTCATAACGGTTCGGTTTCCCTTCGCGGGAAAGACCCAGATTTGAGTATTCCCCATTCACATCTAGAACTATGCTGGGGGCTCCGTGGTCAATCAGGCCGAGAAGCAGAAGCTTAGACAGATGGGATTTTCCAGATCCCTTCATCCCAGTTATTATGGAGAGCCCACCATCCAACGCTTCAGCGTCGATGAACAGGTCTGAGCCGCTGTCCGTCTCTCCGATGTTTATTGGCTGCAACTTTCCGATGCCGAGAATCTGGAAAAGTTTATCCGGCTTTATCCGGTGTATGGTGGAGGACATTCTGGAGGGCAGCCATGAGACATTCATATCTATGCTATTGTTCTTAATTGAACATCGTATTTTTCCGATAAGAAGCCGGATGTCACGTAGGACGTTGATCTGGGAGTTCATGTTGAGTGTATCATAATCCTCACCGAAGACTTCACTGTCACCTATCTGATCCCGTAGAAGATCCTCCATCATCCCCGGAATGTTGGCGAACTGTACATCTATCACTTGGACGAGGAGGCTTCTGTCACTCTGGCAATCCTCGATGAGAAGATAATCCCCTTTCTCAACAGTCTCATCTGGGAAACAGAGCACTTGGACATTGTCATTCTCCTTCTTGAAGATCTTCATTTAAGCTCCATCCCACTTACCGAAGGGACCGAAGAGCAGACGCCGTGTATGGCGGGGTCTCTCAATTCTCAATCCGTAATGAGTAGCTAGAAACCTCTGAATGCCCAAAACCTCCATTGCTGTGAAGATTGAGAATATGTGCGCGAGCCTGAGAACCTCTGGGTAACCTTGAACGATAACTTCGCTTCCCATAAGTTTCTGAACAGTTGCGACAGCTGTAAGGAGGCCAAGTTCCTTGTCGATATCCATTCTGAAGCTGTATCCTGTTGGTGAGAGTTTCGCTATGAATGTGTGACCTAACAATTTGAGTGTCTTGAATTGCTCTGACGCTAGATCGCCTACATATAGGATGCAGTGATGGGGCCAATTGTCAAGGAGGGTTGATGCATCTCTCTCCCCGACACAGATTCTTGTATGCTTGGAGAATGCAAGAACGCTGTTCCCATTCCTCCTAGCTACACTCAAAGCCGCCTCCAACCTTCCCGCCTTCTCCGCAGGGTCTGAGCCGTGGGTTGCAAGGCATCCGTCGAGCAGTATAATTGAATCCTTGAAATGGTGGCAGACCTGGCTCTGGATCTCCCTCTCAAACAGAGCTTCCACACCCATCAACAACGCTGAATCCGTCTGTCGGTTACCAAGCAGACCTGAATTACGGCCATTCATGTGGAAGAGAAGGGGACCATAACGTTGATACCTATAGGCGTAGTCATCACGCCAAGCCACTGTGCCTCTTAGCGCACACAAGAATCCACTTCGCGTTCTACCTATCCTACGGCAAGTCGTATCGATTCCAACAACCTTCACACGGTTAGAAGATGGCTCAAGCTTGAAAAGACGCCCCTCCCAGTCCCTTGGCACTCCTTCCAACCTCAGATCAACATCCCCCATCTGGGGAGCGGGCTGCTCAAACTCATCTGCGTCAGGAACAGTTAACTCCAAGGGCTCAAACCCTTTTCCCTCTATATCCTGCAAAGACTTGTGGCTTAGATCTGCAAAGTGAGTGGGGAAAGAGACGACCTCCGGTCCAGTCTCAACTGCAACAGGTTCAACTTCAGGGTAGTTATTCAACACTGCCATGCTTTCATGCTCCAACAGTGTAGATGAATCCTTCCTCAGCTTTCCATCTTCTCAGCTTCTGCCTTCTTGTCAACCTAGTCAAGGTGAAGCCAATAACCTTCCCTGAGTAGTGTAGAGCGTTAGCGTCTAATGCCACCTTAATTTCAGAGAGGGTTCGAGGCTTCTTTCTTCCCCAAGGGGTTGAGAGCAACGCGAAGATGGCTTCGCTACAGCTCTTCGCCTGCACAGAGGGCGGGGGCTCTGCATCTATATTCGGGGATGCTGAAGGAGAAGAAAATGCGCTCTGAAGTGCTGTCTCTCCAGTGGGTTGTATCAATGTTTTCTGAACGCCTGTTTCAGGTGGAATAGCCTGACTGATGCTCTCTATTATCTTAGGCAGATCATGTTCAAGCATATCCATAATGACCTGTCTAGATCCCTCTAGTTGAAGCTCTCCACTCTTGACCCTAAGCTTTAGAACTATCTTACTTTCATCTGTATCCAAACTATTTCACCTCCACCTTCAGAGCGGGTATCGTATCATCTACGAGCCGTTTGAGGCCGAGGGGAGTTATTCTGTAGCCGCCCTCAGGAAGCCTCTCTATCATCTGTTTCTCTTTCATCCTTGAGAGGGTGCCCCTCAAAGCCCCTCCAGTCTTACCTGTAAGTCTGCTGAGTGCATCTAGGGTCAGAGACTCTTGTTCCATCACATTCAATTGGCAGCTGGCGTATGCACCGCCTAGAAGTAGGCTTATCGCCTGTTCTATGGTCATCTTCTTCTCATAGAGAATCACTGGGCCTGAAGGTTGAACTGCCACAAGTCCTTCAAGGCTTTTGAGTAGTTTGTTAAGATCCGTTGTCAGGGAGATCTTCTCTACAACCTCTAGGGCCGGGTGTACTCTCTTCAGGAAGTCGATGACCCCGCGCAAGACTTCATCAGGCGAACCTTCATAATCGGCTCTTAACTCGCCGTACTTTACGGTAACTTGTAACTTCTTTTCTGCATTCATCTAACCACTTCACAATAGTTGTTTTATCTTGGGCAGTATTTTCTTTTGGAACTGTTCAACCCCGTATGTTGTTATCTTGTATTCTCCACGTCCCACCCTCTCAACGAAGCCTTCGTTCACCATCTCGCTGAGCCTCCCTGCTAGAGCTCCTATCCGTCCCCCTATGGCTGTGAGCAACTCATCTATGGAGATAGAGTTCTTCTCAACCTTGCCTAGATTGTTGCCAACGTAAACCTTGGTTAGGTGGAGGGCTATCAGCTCCCGAACGCTCAGCTTTCCAAGTTGCTCTTTAGGCACCAGCACGACTGCCCCCTCAATGGTGAACGCTATGACACCGCTTAGCTCTCTGAGCAGAGCTTCAAGATCAACCGTGAGTGCCAGATCCTTTACAACCGGGTAGGCGGGGTAGACCTTGCATATGAAGTTCAAGAATGCTTGAATCACATCCTCCGGTGAGCCTTCTAAATCCATTTTAGTTTCACCATACTCCAAGTGAACTCGCAGCTTAGGTTGGTTAGATGACATGGTTCACCCACTAAGACCTCAGCTTTGAGGCTATCTCCTCGACTAGGGATCTGCCGGTGGCTGTCAATCTGTATCCTCCTGCGTCTTTAAGAATTAGGCCTTCGTTACGAAGCTCGCTAAGTCTAGCTCCGAAGCCTGCTGAAAGTCGACCTGAGATCGTTAGCAGGCGTGCTATCTCTTTGGGTTGGAGGGTGTTGGGCTCGTTGGCGTATAGGAGAAGGGTGATGGCTTCCTTGTCACTCAGCCTCTCCTTTGGCAATGTTATAACTGGCCCGTCGGAGGTGTACTCCACTGTCCCTCGTAGTGCATCCTTCTTCGACTTAGGTGTCCCAGTTCGTTGAACCAAGCCGTCGATTACATCAATCCATTGGGGAAGCGATTTTAACTTCTCAACTATCTCGTCGAAGCTTTCCCCCTCGACTGTTATGTCGCCGTAGGGGCGTTTTACAGCTAACTTGACCTTCAAGCCTTATCGGGTAAGGTGTATGCGTGTTCAAAGATATAAATATTACGTAAATAAACGTAAAAACCCGAAATAATTATATTGCACCAAAACAACATTAAAAACAACCAACGAGGCACGCCCATGGATAGAAATATCACTCACGGAATTCTGGAGCTTCTGCTCTTAAACAGGAGTGGCGAAATGCGAAGAGAAAGATGGAAAGTCAACCTTTCCAAGCCTCTTACAGATTCCTTCCAGAAGTTCGCGGAGAAATCTAAAGCAACTAGTACAAGTTCAGGAAACGCCAAGAAAATTATGGCCGACAGATCCGTGGAACTGGTGATTAACGCGCTTGAGGATGTCGCATTCCGCTTCGGTGTGAAGATCGACGGCTATGCGGGATGCACGAGTTCGGTGAACTATTACACCCCAGACCTATACATCTTGTATGAAGAAGATCGATTTCTGACAGAGGTTAAGAGTTCTGGAGGAAAAGTTTCCCGCACCTATCTCCACCTGCTTAAAGATGCATCATCCTTCGGGGTCTATCCGTCTAGAGAGAAATATGGAGCAGTTCGGGTCAACGGCAACCAGGGGAACTCTGAACCGCTAACAATTCAGGTTTATTTACGTTTTTAACAAAACACAACCTTTAACCAGTCAGGGTTCTTGTGAGCTGCCTCTCTGGTGGTTTGTAAATACCTTGAACAACGGGTCAGGAAAAGCAATCGTGGAAAAAACCTGAGAACTGTTAGATATTTATATTTGCCTTTTCTATTCTTCTTATGGGTGTTAAGGTTGATTGAAAATCTCTCGAAAGAAGTAATAGAGTGTATATTGGACGCGTTGCCAGTTGACTTATCCTTCGTGGATGATGCTGACGTTGTCCGGTACTTCAATAAAGAAGGTAGGCGGATCTTCACGAGGACCCGCTCAGTAATCGGTCTAAAAGTGCAGCAATGCCATCCTAAGGAAAGCGTGGACAAGGTAAACCAGATTCTAACTGATTTTCGAGCTGGGAAACGGGATGTAGCCGAGTTTTGGATTCAATTGAATGGCAAAATGATTTACATTCGCTATTTCCCTGTTAGGGATAATGATGGAAAATACTTGGGCTGCTTGGAGGTAAGCCAAGACATAACTGATGTTAAAAAACTTGAGGGTGAGAAAAGACTTTTAGATTGAGCTGAGAGGCAGGTTCCTCCGACGCATCCAAGCAATCTCTGCTCAGAATTAGCTTGCCTTCTGCTAACGTTACGGTGTTGACAGTTTTTTCAGTTTCTCTCTAACTGTCTGCGACACGATCTTAGAGTCAACTCGCCCTCTCACTTGACCCATCACCCGCTTCATAAGGTGGTTGAAAGCTCTATCTGGATTCTTTTTAATAAAGTCCAGATTCTCCTTTACCTGTACATCTACAAGAGCACTCAACTCTTCAGCGTTAATCCTCTTGAGGCCGAGTTGCTGAAGAACTTCATCAACTTTACCTCCTTTCTGAGCCAGTTTTTCAGCGATGTCCGGGAACATCTCTTTTGTCGTTTTCCCTTCGTCTATCAGTTTAAAGATCTTGAAGATCTGTTCCTCGGTGAGATTCTCAATGGGGATTGCCTTTCTCGCTAGGCTCTTCATAACCTCAGTGAGTGCGGTCGCTATGAAGGATGAGGGAACTGTGGTTTCGTTGGTTATCTTCTTGAAGAGTGGGATGTAGTCTGAGTCAACAAGCTGTTCAGCCAGCTTTCTGTTAATTCTATGTTCAGTCATAAGTCTCTTCAGAAGTACTTCTGGTAGTGGTGGTAGGTTTGCCTTCACCTGTTCTAACCAGCTCTGTGAGACCGGTATTTGGGGTACATCAGTTTCGGGGTAGAGCCTAGCTGAGCCGGGCCTTGGCCTCATATAACGTGTTGTTCCATCTGGGTGGGAGACTCTAGTCTCTCCGGGTACTCCGACAATTGTCTCTTCCGCTCGCTTCAACACAGCCCTTAATGCATCCTCAGCCTTAGACTGCTCGTCAGCAACTATAACGGCAGCATCTTTACTGTCAAGCTTCAACTGGGCGCGTATACCCTCAACCTCCTTTGAGGTCATTCCGTAGCGGGGCAGTTCATCTGTGTGGAAGATGCCACCTACGCCCCCGAAGAACTTAGCTCGATCGGAGAGCTCTGTGCCCAACCTCACATTGGAAATGAGTTCTACCTTCAGCAGACTGGCGAACCCTTGCAGTTTAACTCCCATTACAATGCCACCCTTCGCTAATGCTTTCTTCACAACAGAACTCTTGGTATCCTTGAAAATTGTTGATATGTCAACTGGATTGACAGCCAGATTCCTCCTAGTAACACCACGGTTCTTCAGCTCATCTCTTATCTTCAGAAGCTTAAGCTGCCTCAGAACCTCATATTCTACGAGTTCATGTATGAGGCTGAGCTCTTGGACACCCTTCACCTCCATCAGCGCTCCCTCCCATATCGATATGTTAACGTCCTGTCTGATTGTCCCTATTCCTCGCTTCACCTTGCCAGTTGCCTTCAAAGTTCTGCCAAGAGTCGAAGCTATCTTCTCTGCCTCAGGCGGCGTACACTCAAAGGGGGCAGTTGTAACCTCGATAAGCGGTATGCCCAACCGATCTATTCTATAACTGACCTGTTGACCTCCAATACCCATCTTCCGCGCTGCATCCTCCTCCAGACAGATGGCCTGCATAAGTATCTCTCTCCCATCAACATCAACTCCGCCACCTAAAGCCACGATGCATGTACGTTGGAAGCCACAGGTGTTGGAGCCATCTATCACTATCTTTCTCATCACATGGATCTCATCAACAGGCCTCGCCTTCAGAAGCATAGCAACTTGAAGACAGACCTCCACCGCCTCTCGATTCAACTCATGGGGCGGCTCCTCATCCATCTCCACAAGACATGAGGTCTCATGATCGGACTGATATAAGATAGAAAGACCTTTCTGAAACTCAAAGAGGGCAGCCGGGTCAACCACCCCAAGCTCACTCTGAGTTGGCCGAAGGTACCTGAGAAAGTTAACTTCAGACTTCCCCTTAGCTAGGGATGTATGGCATTGGCAGAAGAGCTTGCCTTTGGTGTCAAGCTGCCGATGGATCTCGATACCAACCTTGAGACCTACCTTCCTATAATCAATGGCAGCCATCAAGCCACACCCCGTCTCTGCTCTGGGAACCTGCCCGATGAGTACTCACCTGCCAAATTGGCTTGCATCAACTCCTCAACATACTCCCGCCTCTGAGTCTTGCCCAAAGCCCACATCATCTTGACCACCGCTGTCTCCGGAAGCATATCGCCAAGAGGTATGACGCCTCTACTTAGGAGGTCTCTACCCGTATCGTAGACAGTCATCCGAACCTCACCCCAAAGACATTGAGAAGTCATAGCCAGAACCAAACCTTTCGCCGCGGCACACTCAACAGCATCGAAACAGCTCTGACTGATGTGACCGAGACCGGTTCCCTCAAATACAATCCCCCGGTAGCCACCAGCCACCAACCTGTCTATAAGGGT
>DAOVDL010000038.1 GCA_030669485.1 Candidatus Bathyarchaeota archaeon | reverse complement strand
TCATTGCCCATTTAGCCTCCGCAGGAGTGAAGCCGCCGCTCTTAGGTCCAGTATCCTTGGACGATGCAGGAGCAGTCTACCAGAGGGGAGTGGTAGTTGCGACGGCGGTTGACGGCATCCATTCGCGGTTAAGTAATTTTCCCTTCCTAGCTGGGTTCCATGTCACCCGTGCATGTCTCCGAGATGTCTATGTGAAGGGCGCTGAACCTGTAGCTCTTTTCGATGACCTTCACCTAGCAGACGATGGAGATGTTGGAAGGATCTTCGACTTTCTAGCAGGAGCAAACACCGTTGCAAGCCTGATAGATGTACCCCTAGTTTCCGGCAGTACTCTAAGAGTTGGAGGGGATATGGTTCTAGGGAACAGGATGGTGGGCTGCGTGGGTGCAGTCGGCCTAGCCAAGGATCCGCGGAACCTAACCGCAAAACGAAATATCGAGGCAGGCGACATCATTTTGATGACGGAGGGCGCTGGTGGAGGAACCATAGCTACCACCGCTATATATTCAGGGAAATTTCCCGTCGTCCTCGAAACCTTGAACATGAAGTTCCTTGAGACCTGTCGCTTCCTCATAAAGTCCGGCTTAACCTCAAAGATTCACGCAATGACCGACATCACCAACGGGGGCATCCGGGGGGATGCTAATACCATATGCAAGGAGGCAGGAGTTGGCATGGTTATAGACGGAGAATGCGTGGAGCGCCTCATCAACAGAAAGGTGTTACAGATGCTGAAGGCGCTCTCTATAGACCACCTCGGTGTCTCCATAGACTCACTTATGATATTCGCCGCCAAGGATGAAGCCGAGGAGATCCAGAGTGAAGTGAGGAAGCTTGGCGTGAAGATAGATGAAGTTGGAAAGGTTCTCACTAAACCTCGAAAAGCCCGCCTTTACATCAATGGTCGTAAAACCGATCTAAACCCCCATTTCAGGGAATCAGCCTACACCGAGATAAAGAAGGTTGTAGGTGAAGCGACACCTCCCGATATGCGAAGCCTTCAGGAGGAGGTGAAGAGAGCCTACAGAGAGGCAACCAAGAAGCGGGGCATCTTCACCAGATACATCCAGAAGAACGGTTTAACAGTCTCCACGTTCAAAGGGTAGAAATAATGGTCAAGATAATCGTCAGCACACCGTCGCGTCTCCACTTCACTTTGATAGACCTCAATGGGGGAATTGGCAGGGTTGACGGCGGAATCGGTGTAGCCCTAGAGCGGCTCAGAACTAAAATTGAGGTCACCGCCAACGGTAAGTCAGCCATCAGAGGGCGGTATAGTCATCTGGTCGAAGCCTTCCAAGAGAGGTTCCTAAACCGATATGGCCTCAAAGGCGGTGCATCAATAAACATCCTAAGCTATATCCCGCAGCATGTGGGATTGGGATCCACCACCCAACTTTCCCTCGCTGTCGGACGAGCCCTTGCAGAACTCTACAATGTGAAGGCTGATGTCAAGGAGTTAGCTGAAGTTATGGGTAGAGGTGGGACCTCAGGCATAGGTGTTGCCTCCTTTGCAGGGGGAGGATTCATCCTTGATGGAGGTCACAGCTTTGGCGGCAGAGGGGTGAAGCAACACTTCATGCCTTCCCGCTTCTCCAAGTCCCCTCCCGCCTCACTCCTCGTGAGGTACAGCTTACCAAGAAATTGGTTCTTCGTGGTGGCTGTGCCCAAAGTTAAGAGGCGGATACATGGAGCCAAGGAGGCGAAGATCTTCGCTGCCCATTGCCCTATCCCCAGCACCCAAGTTGAGAAACTGTCAAGGCTTATACTGCTTAAGGTTCTTCCCTCCGTTGTAGAGAGAGACGTAGCTAGCCTAGGTTCCGCTCTGACCGAGATTCAGGGTGTTGGATTTAAAAGAATTGAGGTTGAGCTACAGCATCCTGTCGTGAAACTTCTGATGAAGCATATGTTAAGCAACGGCGCCTATGGGGCAGGGATGAGTTCCTTCGGCCCCGTTGTATACGGACTCGCTAATAGCAAGAAGACGGCTGAGGAGCTTGGAAATTCTACGAAAAACCTCTTGGCAGCGGAGACAGGGGGCGACGTATTCTACTCAAGGGTTGATAACCATGGGGCAACCCTTGAGATGGCTAACTAGTTTATATGATGTCTAAAACGGTTTCTCATAATCTCAGGCAAATAGTATCGCTGCCAGATAATTGGGTTTTTATTCATTGTATTGATTTAACTTTTCTTGTATGAGAAAAATATACATGGCAATAAAGATATAAATATTTGAAAGATCCTTCCTCATATAAACTATATAATATTTAGAAGATGCTCTATATGGACACTAGAAAAGTTCAACAGGTAAGCGTTTCAACATTCGTTATATCACTGCCCCGAGAATGGACAAAAGAGATCGGCTTGAAGAAAGGGGACATCGTAACCTTAAAGAGAGAGGACGACGGAACCCTTCGGGTCCTCCCGGGGATACCTAGAGAAAGTACGAAAAAGATGCGGTACCTGATCAATGCCGACCTATGTAGGGAGAAGGGTCTTCTATCTCGTATTTTGACTGGGAGTTACCTCCTTGGACATGATACCTTGCAGGTGGGGTCCAATAAGGATCTCAGTCCCGGGCATCTGGAAGAGGTTCGTAGCACAACTAAAAAGTTGATGGGACTTGGCATAGTTGAACAGACTTTAAACAAAGTTACAGTTCAAAGTTTCATCGACCCGACTAAGTTCTCAATCTATGGGCTTGTCAAACGGCTTCACGTCATCACAACTTCTATGCAGAATGCCGCAATAAAGGCTCTCGTGGAGCATAGACCAGAGTTAGCAAAAGAGGTTTCCCACATGGAGAATGAGGTCGATAGGATATATTGGCTTATTGCAAGGCAGTTGCTCTTAGCCATCCGGAGGAAGGAGGTAGGTAAGAAAATCGGGTTGGAGTCACCGATACACATAATGGGCAACCGTGTTATAGCGGTGTGTTTAGAGAGGGTAGCGGACTACATCCAGATGATAGCTAACGGAGCGTTACAGATCTTAAGAGAAGATGAAGTTCCACCTAAACTGCTAAATGATATACACGTCTTCAGCGATACAATTCAAAGTTTAGGTGAAAAGACATTTAAAGCGTTCTTCAACTTTGATGCCAAGGTTGCTAACGAGGCTATAGAGGCTGTGGAGCTAGTTGGGATTGAGCAGAAAAAGACTGAGGCGCGGTTGGTCAACTACTTTAGTGGGCGCAATCGCAACGCGCGATGCAACAACCCATATGCGTGTAGAAACGTATCTTACATCATTTGGTGTCTCGCCCAGATAGCGACATACTACAAGACTGTAGCTGAAATAATCATAAACAGGGTTCTTGAGGAGCCAAATAAGTTCTGCGAGCCAGAGGAACTTTATCAAGATCCACCTGCCTACGGTGCAAAAAGGCTTGCAAAGTCTACCAGACCGGATCTTAGACCTATATATGAGACGTAGGTTCAGAGAGCAGAATGTAACTATTTAATCAGCCTCTTCTCTACAGGGAACCAAATCTCCGTAATCAACTCCTCATCACCTCTCAAACCTCCGCTATCGCCCCCACCACATTAACGATGAGTATAGCAACAAAAACAGGTTCAACTATTAGGTGACTCTTTTTCTATCCAATTGACTGGTCTGCCAACGACAATATTTTTTTTCATCTGCCAGGAAAGCACCTATATTGCAATCTCCATAAAAATATATTCGCTCTATGTAGCGTGGAGAACGAGGGATCTTAAGGTTTGGAAGCCCCAGAGTTGGAGAAACGGATAGGGATAACTACCTACGCATCTGAGACCTTGCCCATCGGGGGTCGGATAAGAAGCCAGGTAGAAGACTTCAAGGTAGAAGAGGTTCTAACCGATGGAAGCATAGCCACAATGGAACCCCAAACCTACGAACAGATAGAAGGAAAGGGAAGTTACCTCCTCACAGTGCTGGTTAAATCACAGTGGGATAATATCCTTTCTCTGAAAAGAATAGCCAGAGAGCTTCATATAAGCACTCGAAGAGTGGCATTGGCAGGTTTGAAAGATGCCAAGGCGTCAACATCTCAATATATAACATTCAAAGATGTAAACCCAGTCGAGGTCAAGAGGATTCACATCCCAGGCATAAAGGTTATACCTCAACGACGTGTCGAGGAACCTATCTCTGCTGGTGTGCTCTGGGGAAACAGATTTCAGATTGTAGTCAGAGATCTGAAATATCCTCGAAATGAACTGGAAGCACTGATAAACTGTACGGCGAGGGAAGTAGAGAAGGCGGGAGGATTCCTCAATTTCTATGGGCACCAAAGATTCGGAACTATTCGACCTGTAACCCATGAAGTAGGAAAACATCTGGTCAAGGGAAACATCGCCAGAGCAGCGTTAATCTTCCTTGCAGAGTCGACTCCCAATGAGCATCAAATCGCCAGACAGGCGAGAGAAAACCTAGCAAACTCATTAGACTATAAAACGGCACTCAAAGAGTTTCCTCACCACCTCACTTATGAGAGATCTATGCTTCACCATCTTGCAGAGAAGCCAAGAGACTTCCTTGGGGCCTTCAGACAGCTACCCATCACGCTTTGCAGACTCTTCGTCCAAGCCTACTCAGCCTGCCTCTTCAACAGAACGCTCAGTAGGCTTCTTGATGAGCGGTCTCTTACATTGTGCGAGGTTGGTGACTACCTACTAAAACTGGAGCCCGCTGGTTCACCTCGGCTACAGAAGGCTGTCAAGGTAACTAGAGAAAATAGGAGAGCGCTGGCGGTCGAAGTAGCCGAGGGGAAGCTCGTTCTTGCTCTTCCCGTCTTAGGTTACCTTTACAATCCGTCTTCTGACAGGATAGATGCTGAGGTAAGGAACCTCCTAGAGGGGGAAGGTGTCTCTATTGCAGATTTTAAGGTTAAGCATCTGCCTGAAGTGAAAACCCTTGGAAAGCTAAGAGCTGCCGTAATACAGGCTAATGGCCTCAGCTACATAATTCAGAAGTCGGAGACCTCGGAAGAATACTCAACTGTAACCTTTCGCTTCTCGCTGCCGAAGGGATCCTACGCTACTGTAGTTTTGAGAGAATTCATGAAATCACAGGACCCCATCTCAGCAGGCTTCTGAGCAGCATCGAACATCTGTGGTAGGTTTCTTTAACCTATTTTTAAGTAGCCCCCCTTTCTACCTAAAGCAGGTGCAGACAGTTTGAAAGGTGCCATCAATGAGAGCGATGTGGAGCATATAAAACTGCGCTTCATAGACTGCCATCTGCATCTAGCTGACGAAACCTATCGGGGAAAGATACCTCAAATTATTGAAGCATCTGAGAGGGTGGGGGTTATAGCGCTGATAGCAAACTCTGAGAACTTGGAGACAAGCCTCACAACCTTGAAACTATCCGATCAACATCCACACAGAATATACCCTGCCATAGGAATCCAACCTTGGTATGCCACAAAGGTAGGTGAAGAGGAGGTCAACGCCATATCCGGTTTAATAACTCAGAATGTTGAGAGGTTAATGGCGGTTGGGGAAATAGGGCTCGACAGCAAATATGTCAAGTCTGCTGATGAGAAAAGGCTCCAAGAAGAAATCTTTGAGGTAATGTTGGATGTGGCAGAGCAAATGCATCTTCCTGCGATAATCCACTCAGGGCAGAGTGCAGTCGAGGTTCTGAACCGTGTAGCCAACCGTGGCTTGGCATCTGTGGTTATGCACTGGTACAGCGGTTCCACAGACCTCATTAAAGAGTTCACATCCAAAGGTTACTACATATCGTTTGGCCCCTCTATCTGTTACGCCAAACATATCCAAGAAATAGCTGAGCTTACACCTCTTGATGCGATTTTAACCGAGACCGACGGTCCAGTTCGATACCGCGGTCCCTTCTCCAACAAGGAGACTACACCAGAACTTCTGCCAATTGTCGTTCAGAAGCTGGCTGAGTTGAAGGAGATAGAAGTTATTGCAATGGCAGATCAGATAATTGAGAACAATATTAATGCCTTC
>DAOVDL010000011.1 GCA_030669485.1 Candidatus Bathyarchaeota archaeon | reverse complement strand
TGGTGATAGTTTATTTAAGTTTCCTAAATTCAATGAACTCTACGGTGTCAAAGCTGGATGCGTGGTCGAGATGCCTGTTGAGCGGGGGATAGCGCTACTCTGCGGCATGGAAGAGATTAAACTGCCGCCCCCAACCAAAGACCTGAAGGCGGATTACCCCCTTCGCTCCGAGAAGACCATTGAAGCATTGAAAAGCTTTGATGCAATCTACATCCACCTGAAGGGGCCAGATGAGCCTGGGCATGACGGTGAATTCGAGAGGAAGAAAGAGGTGGTAGAGCTGATAGACAGCTACTTCTTCGCCAGTGTTCTCCCAAAGATCAATATCGCTGAAACAGTGGTAACGGTCACCGCAGATCACTCTACACCCTGCTCCCTTAAAGCACACTCAGCAGATCCCGTTCCCCTTCTGGTCTCAGGTGGCAACATCCAACCTGACAGCACACAAGTCTTCAGCGAGAAGGAATGTCAAGGTGGAAGCATCGGAACAATAAGAGGACCAGAACTTGTGCCTATGCTGATGGGCTTCATCAAAAGTTAAGCACACCACCCCACATGTACCAGGGATCAACTTCTGAAATGGGGGTGAAGTAGGTGGATGTGATTTATCTTCTGCTCACCTATGCCCTAGCAGGCATCACCCTCAAGGCTGCAGATGTCTACGGAGAGGTAAAGACAGACCTCAAAGCATATGGAATCTCAATAGCCGCCGCATTTCTCTTCTGGCTATTGCTGACTGAGAGCCCCTCCACATCCACCTTTATGGTTGCCGTTATAATTGGCTGCGTAGCCTCCTTGAAGGTCAACAGACCTAACCTCATCGTAGGACTTGTGATCATAGTGATTCTCTCAGCAACCTTAGGTTTCCACACACCTATCATTTGGCCACTCATAATCCTCGCCTCCGCTGCCTACCTAGACGAGTTTGCCCACGAACATACCTCCAAATGGAAGCACAGTTTCCAGCTCTTCTTCAGGTACAGATGCCTCCTAAAAGCCACCGCGGTGATCATCGCCCTTACCGGTGCTGTAACCCTCCCAAGCATGGTTGGATTCCTCCTATTCGACATATGCTACGACCTATCAGGCATCTGCCTAGAGAGGAAGGCTCCCACAAAGCCCAACTGAATTTTTCATAAACAATAGGATCGGAGACAGGAAAATTCAGTCCACCTGTTTATGTAAGGGAACAGTTTTCGGGGTTATGGAGAATTATTTTTCTATCTCTATGGAGACATCTTTGGGGATGGCTAATCCTGCCTCAACCTCTATTGCCTTAAGTATTGCAGAGGGGACTGGGCAGGCGGGGTGCAGGTGATGTTGGGTTGCAGCCTTGTAGATTGGGTTCTCACATATTTTCCTGAAGGCTTCCTTCAGTTCAACGGTGCGGAGGGCATCAGCGAGTTCTTTGACTTCGTTGCAGTTGCTGGTTATCTTCAGAGCTATCTTCCCGTCTTTCCTCTTCTTTGCCTTTATGAGTGCTGTGAAGCCGCAGATACCAGCAGATACCTTAACTTTAGACATACACATCCCCCATGTTCACTATGATCTGTCTCTTTATCTTGTTAAACTCAGGTCTAATGCTTTTCGGAACACATCCTCCACCCCCCTATTCTTCAGGGCTGAGACCTCAGCCACATCTTCACCTAGAGCATCCTTGGCTAACGTGATCTGTTTTTCAGATGCTAGGTCAACCTTATTCAGAACCTTTACCATCGGAACCTCCTTAAACTGGTGGATGATCTCCTTGAATAGATTTACCTGACTGTTAAGGGGATACCCGCAGGTTTCAGATGGGTCGAAAACGAAGACTATTACGCTGGTCAGATGTCTCATTGCAATTATTGCTTGTAGCTCCATTTTATTCCTCTTACTTAACGGTCTGTCCAGTAGACCTGGTGTGTCAATGACCTGACATTTTCGCCCCAAGATGTCCGTGTGCCCGATAACGATCTTCTTGGTTGTGAATGGGTAGGTGGCAATCTCCGGTTTAGCTGATGAAATCTGCTTCACGAGGGTTGATTTCCCAACATTTGCATAGCCGGCTACGATTATCGTGTTTAGATCTGTGCCGATTGATGGAAGCTTAGCTAATTTCCCCCTCGCCTCCTTCAGAAAATCCAGATCCTGTGAAACCTGCTTTAACACAGATGCTATTCGCCCATAAGCCTCTCTTCTGAGTCTTGAGGCCTCACTTATGGTTTCAGCTCGACTGAGCCTCCTTGAGTAGGATGTTGAGAAAGATTGAATTCTCTTAACAGCCCAGTTCAACGCAGCCAAGCTCTTCTTAAGATTTTGCGCTCCAACAAGAACATCAACCAGATCTAGGTAGAAGGGGTGGAGGTCTTCAACCCTCGGCATCTTTCGGGTAATATTATTCAGTTTACTTGTGATAGTTGCTTCAACAACTTTTATTCTCTGCCTCTCCTTCTTTCTCACCCAAACGATGTTTCTCCTAATTCGAGGGACAGATACTTTAGATGCGCTGCTGAACGCCAAGTCCACCAATTCTTTTGCTGTGAGAATTGATTTCACGGTCTCGAATGGCTGTTTCAACCTTCAATCCTTCATCAAATTTCTGGTAAGTTACATGTGAAGTCAGCCGACTTAATATACAATAGTCCATCCAACGCTATAATAGGGATGAAGATAAAGGGTAATTGTCGCCGTTTCTATGTCAAGTGGTTTAGTTTTATTACAGTTTAATACTTGAGTTAATAATGTTAAACGGCGGTTACCTTAAAAATGGTTGCTTACACCGAAGGAGGCCCAGTAGAGAAGGTGGACCCTCCTTCAAATGTGAAGATAAGTGTCATCATACCAGTCTACCGAGAATCGGACATGCTAGAGCCATTGCTAAAAAGTTTACTTTTGGATCCCTACCAGTCAAAAGAGATCTTTGTAATTATAGATAAACCAACTGAGAGAAGTCTAAGCTTAGCTGAAAGAATGGAGGATAGAGTTCAATTCATACTCAATGGACATAGAGTAGGTAAGGTGCATGCGCTAAACGAGGCAGCCGATAGGTCAACCGGCGAGATCCTTCTCTTCCTCGACAGCGACATTAAACTGGTTAAGAAAGAACCAAAATTTTTGGAGACCGTCGTCGATGAGATGAGAGATTTCGACTTACTAGATATAAAGAAGAAGGTAATCAGAACATCCTTCACAACCAGAATTGTTCATTACGATTATCTATGCTCCAACATTGCTATCTGGCTTTTCTCCAAATTCTTAGGTAAAACCCTTGGCTTCAACGGCGCTGCCTTCGCAATTAAACGGCAGACCTTCGAGCAGATAGGTAGATTCCACGGGGCAGTAGCAGACGATATGGATATAGGCACACGCGCCTACCTCAACAATTGTAGCTTCAAGTACACTGAGAATGTTGAGATAGCCACCAGAGTACCCTCTGGGTGGAGGGAATGGTACAAGCAACGGAAACGGTGGGGGGTTGGCACGGCGCTGTGGATTAGAGACTATTATAAAGATTTATTGAGAGCGCTAGTTAATTCACCTAAATTCATACTGCCCGCAATGTTTCTCATCTGTCCGTCCCTAATACTGCTGATTATCAATCTCCTACTTCCAGACATCCTATGCTATCAGTCTCTGATAGTGCTAATGCTGCTCGCGGCAACCCAGATTGGCATCCTGTTGCCGCCGATACTGTTCGCATTCGTCGGTATAACCCTCACGAAGAATATCGTAGCTTCCGTTGCCAGTTTCGGTGCACTTACAGCGATCTATTACCTCTTCGCCAGAAAGTTTAGGTACGAGTTCCACCCGTTTGAATTTTTCTGCTTCTATTTTGTATTCTCCCCGCTCTTTCTTTTCATCGTTGCTGTAAGCTTCCTGAAAGTATGTATGCGTAGTAGCGTTGACATAGACTGGAAGTATTGAGCAAATTCAAAAGCAATTAAGACGGTAGAGAATTGAAGGTATAACTGCTATAAACCTGAGGATGATTATATCTTCAGGGTTCCCGCCCACTGTGGGGGTGGCCCTAAACCAGTAAGCTAGTGAGATGCACTATGTCTCCATCTAGAAGAGTGAAAGTTGATTACAAGAGTTCAGGAGTCGATATCGACCGGGAGGATGAGGCAGTGAAGAACATGATCAGGCTCTTCCATCAGACCTATGCCTTCCGCGATGAGATTGGCTCCCCCGCTCTCCCTATAGCCCACTTCGCAGGAGTGATCAAGTTCACCGATAAGTTAGGTCTAGTTCTCAAGAGTGATGGGGTAGGGACCAAGGTCTTTGTAGCCCAGCTGATGGATCGGTATGACACCGTGGGGATAGACTGCGTCGCCATGAACGTCAACGATGTCATATGCATCGGAGGCAAACCCATCTCATTCATCGACTACCTAGCGATCCAGAAGCCTGACCACCGGATGCTGGAGGAGATAGCCCAAGGTCTCGTGGAAGGCGCCAAACAGGCAAGGGTCTCCATAGTCGGCGGCGAAACAGCCCAACTTCCAGAGATGATAAAAGGGAAAAGACGAAACCGAGGATTCGACCTTGCAGGCATGTGCCTCGGCACAGTCCCCCTAGACAAGATGATCACAGGCAGCGACATAGCGGATGGAGATGCATTGGTGGGGCTTGAAAGCTCAGGCATCCACAGCAACGGCCTCACCCTAGCCAGACGCGTTCTCTTAGATAAGGCAAAGCTGAAGGTTCACCGCCACATAGATGAGCTCGGCAGAACCGTGGGTGAGGAGTTGCTGGAGCCCACTCGGATCTACGTCCCCGAGGTTCTTGAGATGTTTAAGGCAGACATCCACATAAAGGCAATAGCCCACATAACTGGGAAGGGCATCCTCAACCTTGGCAGAGTCGGCGAGGGAGTCGGTTACATCATCGAGAAGTTGCCCAAGCCTCAGCCCATCTTCAACCTCATTCAGAAGAGGGGAAGGATGCCTGATGAAGAGATGTACAGAATCTTCAACATGGGCGTCGGCCTCTGCCTAGTTCTACCCCCCAGCGAGGCTGAAGAAGCCTTGTCCATAGCGGAGAAACATAAGGTCAAAGGTCTAATCATGGGTAAAGCCGTGAAGGATCCACAGAAGAGGTTAATCCTTAAGCCCAAGGGTCTTCTAGGTCTCAGAGGCCACTTCCAGAAGGCCTGAATCTAGGTTAGGAGATAGTTAGGAAGCTTAAAGGGTGGAAGAATATCGATCCGGATGCTTAACGTTGCCTAAGGGCTGCTTTCTCTACAACTATTTTTTTTTCTCTAAGTTCATTTCTCTTTTGATTTTTCAACCACTCTATATCCCATCTTTTTAACTAATATTTCATGGTTCGTTGTTGTTACACCTAGAACATCGCCTTCCCTTATGTTCAAGGATTCAGCCACTTCTGGAGGGATTGCCATTCGGAGATGCTCACCCATTTTGACAACTCTGACCTTCAGGAATTTAGATGGTTTTCCCATTGACCACACCAAGTTGTATCTACATTATACTTTGATTCTACCTAAAGGACTTATTTTATGGGTTTCTATTGGCTGTAGGCCTAAAGGTTGAGCATGGTGAAGAAATATATCCTAACAGTAGGGCTAGCCGTCTTAAAGACGACCATTCTGTTCAGCCTATTTCTGGGAGTGCATGGTTCTCAGTATTTTGCGAGCGGTAAAAATAGATAGAAGAAGCACTATTGTGAGTGGTAAGAACATTCCTACAAAGCCGCCGAATATTTGGAGAGGCGTCGGAAGCTGGGGATACGTAATTAAGTTGCTGATAATGCTTGAACCATAGTAGAGGAGGGCGGCTGAAGCCCCAAGTCCTAAGACCGCTGGAATGATGAAGCTCTTTCTACTGAGTGAAGAGGTTGGGTAGAGATATATCCCCAGAAGCGTTATGATAGCTCCAATAGGAATCATCCATAATCCATACAGCCACACGCTCAAGCCATATGCGACATATTTCCCCTCAGTTTGAAGGGACCAAGGCGGCAGAGCCATTCTCGTCGAGATTAGAAGTAGCGCACAGTACAGCATAACGAATAAGCCCAAACCTATCAGAGAAAACACGGCTAGTTTGCGTCTGTCCATACCGCAACATCTTAAGCGCTTGCTTTCTTTCTATGTCGTCGCCTGTACACGTAGTAGATTGGCACTCCCACAGCTACTGGAGGGATTATGATGAAGGCAAGGACTATCAACCCCTGAACAATGACGAACAACCCCCAAAGCCCAGTTTTGACCGTGGCATCCCAGTCAACCTCAGGGAGCGGAGCGGGGGGACTTGGCTCGGAGAGAGCAATCGTGGCGGTTGCGTACTCAACCCTGCGCTCAAGGTAGGTAAGCTGGCCGGTGTAGACCTCTATCTGCTCCCGAATCCTTCCAAGCTCCCGTTCGATCTTCAGCATATCCTCAACATCGGAGGCTTTGTCTAGTAGTTCGAGGAGGCGTTGCTCTTGGCGTTGGGCGTTCTCCAGCCGTGCCTTCAGGTCAATGTACCGCTCAGTTACGTCTTCGCTGCCGATGTTCTTGTCCTTCACCTCACCCAGCTGTTCAACTCGGCTGATAGCTGTGTAGAAGTCGGCCTGTGGTACTCGAAGGGTCACTGAACCAGTCTTTACCTCCTTCCCTTTGGAGACGGATAGCTGAGAGATGTATCCGCCGAGCTCCTCGGCTACTGCCTGTATCTGGCTGACGGTCACATCTACGTCTTGAACTTCAAGAGAGAGCCAAGCGTTGTAGATTATCTTCCGACTCACTGTCTCCAGTGAGGCGGTGATGCCCTCTGCGCCTGCTTTATAGTATGTTGGTGCAGAGGTAGGTGTTGGCATTGGTGTACGTGTATCAGCAGGTGGTAGAGTCTTCCCAATGTCATAATCGACTATCCCTTGTCTGCCGGCGGGTTGGAGTGTTAAGCCAACCACAAAGCCTGATGATGCAATCACAACTATAAGGGCTATAGCAGCTACCAGCCGTTTTCTCTTCAACAGCTTGGTTTTCCATGTATTCTCCAACCCAATCCACCGACTTTATGATACTCATTCTACCCAAATTAAACTATATTTTAGAACAGGTGTTCTAAACCTTAGAACAGACCTGTCTCAGTCGGGAGGTATGATTGCTTCTTCCCGCCTCGATCCCGTTTACAGGATAGTATGTTCCAGTTCACTTGGCAAACAATTCTTATACTTATCAGTGTTTCAATAAACGGTTGTGGTATTATTGTCAGATTTAGATTTGGAGGCGAAGCTTAAGGGGACGACGCTTCGTGTCTACTGGCACTTGGTGAAGGCAGGTAGCGTAACAAGTGCGAGGGGTCTTCAGAGAAAGCTGCATCTATCAAGCCCCAGCGTCGCGGTATATCACTTGGACAAACTAGTCCACATGGGTATTGTCCGGAAGAATGCTTCTGGGGATTATGAGGTGAAGGAGACTGTTGGTGTAGGAGCCTTAAAGTCATTTGTGAAGGTCAGCGGATTAATGGTTCCCAGATACCTCTTCTACACCGCCTTCTTTCTAACACTCTTAGCCGTCTTCACGTTGAGGTACCTCCAACCTTTGACGCTTCAAGGCATCTTCGCCCTGATGTTCGGAGCCAGCGCCGCCATCATCACAGCGTATGAGGCTGTTCGGCAGTGGAGGCTGAAGCCGGTTTGAGGGGTGTTCTAAACCCTAGAACTATATCGGTGAGATGCTCATGAGTAGTAGGGGGCGGAAGATGCAGCTCAAACTCGTCCACGCGGCCTCATCGGGAATAGTCGTGGCCTTGGTGCTCAGCCTACTCCTTGCTCCGTCGATATGGGAGATGACTGACCAGTCGCAGCTTGGGCCAGTTGTGACCCTTGAAGAGAAAGGGGGACGGGTTGGTGTTGAGGACTTTGATGCAGCTCCTCTGCCAGCGCCAGCACCTTCGCCAGAAGGCACCGAGGTGCCGGCGTATCCGCCTACATTGGGCGTAGGAGCCACCGTCGGAACGGCACTATCCATCATAGTTGTGGTAGTTGTTTTGTTTTCCTTTCTGCTGGTTAGAAGGGTGGAAGAGTAACATTCCATGAGAAGAGATGGGTTGAACTGGTGAAAAATGCTGGTTATACCTCAATCTTTAACCGTTAAACGGTTCCTTCCTGTAAACTGGGCATAATACCCATCGGATTGAATGAGTGGGCTAAATCGGCTCTTCATTCTCGTCTAAAAAGGTTAAAGCAACTAACACGCAGCCTTCTTTATCCCATGGGATCTCCGTTATTGTCTCAATCTTATAGTTAATCTCTCCAAGTTTAAGGCCGCGCAGCTTAGCCATCTCGGTTATCTTCCAACGTAGCTGCTCCTTCATTGTTTTAGCAGAATATTTACCGTGATCCTCTGCAACTATCCCCCACTTCTTCTTCTTGAATTTCGCCCATGCTAGCCCCGCAGATATCCTCTCGCCTTCTTCCCCGTCCATCCTCGCCATAACGCAGTGTACAATCGCCCCTTTCGGTAAGCGAACCCTATCTATTTGAGTGACAGCTTCTGGGAGAATTGAGGAGACACAGAGCATATTGGTGTTACCTATACCGGCATTGAGAAGAGCCTTGTCAAAAGCGTTCAAACCACTTATTGGGCTGGTTGATTTTCCCGAAGTTACAAAAAACTTCTTTCCGACATTCATCCGATGCACCGTCAGTCTTCCATGGTTTCTATCTTATCCAACTCATCGATATTGCAGACTTCATTGAGACATGAGAGGCAGAGGTCACCCTCCAGATAGGTTATCTTCCCACATTTTTTACAGCGATCTATCTTGATCATTGCGGGTTTAGTTACAGTAACAGAGGATTTAAAGTATGCTCCCAGAGGCAAAGCCAGATACGGAATATTGAACCGTCTGGCTCTTCAAGGGGATTTAGGCTTTTCCTCTTTAACAAACCTTTTACAGATCTCTACTGCATCAACTGCTTCTTCACCGTAGGCGTCTGCTCCCACATCCTTAGCCAAGGCTTTCGACACCGCTGCGCCGCCTACCATGACCTTCACTTTCTTTCTCATTGACTCCTTCTCAAGCAGTTCCATCACTTCGCCTATGTTTTCTGCTGAGGTTGATAATAATGCAGACATTGCCAGTATTTGGCCGTCAACCTCTCGAAGTTTCTCGATAAATCTCTCTGGGGGGGTATCGACTCCAACGTCGTGAACCTGGAGGCCTGCGGCTGTAAGCATAGTGGTTACGATGTTCTTGCCTATGTCGTGGATGTCTCCCTTCACAGTTCCTATGACCACCGTGGCAGACATCGTGGTTCGGGGGATATCCGCGAGGAGCGGCTTCAAAACTTTCATACCTCTGTTGAAGACTTCTGCCGCCATAATTAGGTCTGCGAGGAAGCAGTCCATATCCTCATAGCGCTTTCCCATCACTCGCATAGCCTCAGCCATCTCGTTGAGAATCTTTAAGGCGGGAACTCCCTTCTTCAGCGCCTCGTCCACAGTCTCCTCAGCCTTGTTCACATCCAAGTTCAGTATAGTATCTCTAATAGCACCCAAGGTGTCAGAGGACATGGCATTCTATTCTGAGGCAGATAATTTAAATTTGGTCATGTTGGTTTGCATTGTTAACGATTCAAGTGTTACCGACTTCATCCAAAATGAACACATT
>DAOVDL010000159.1 GCA_030669485.1 Candidatus Bathyarchaeota archaeon | reverse complement strand
GAACTGGGTGTGAAGTGGACATCAAAGACTGGATCAACAAATTGATGGAGACATTGCGGTATGAGGTAGTTCAAGCTGGTGCCGGACTGCCGAAGCGTCATAAGATGTTTGGCGACTGGACATTAAAGGAACATAACCCCTACTTGGAGAAGCATGTAGATAGGACTGCTTGGCTGCCGAAAGAGATTAAAGATAAACTGCCTGAAACAGCAGAATACCTCTACTTCGTAGGTTGCACATCATCATATAGACAGAAGAACATTGCCTTAGCAACCGTGAAACTTTTCCAGAAAGTAGGACTTGACTTCACTGTATCAGAGGATGAATATTGCTGCGGTTCGCCACACCTAAGGACAGGTCAATGGGATATAGCCAAAGAATTAGCTCGCCACAATGTGGAGTTAGTGAATAAAGTAAAAGCGAAAAAAGTAATCAGCGCATGTGCAGGCTGTTACAGAACCTTAAAGGTAGACTACCAAGGCGAAGCCCCTGAAGGCTACGTAGACATGCTAGGCACAACAGACTTCAAAACACCAGTTGTCCACACGATCGATGTGATCTGGGATCTTGTGAAGCAAGGAAAGTTGACCCTAGGCGAATACCCCCACAAAGTTACCTACCATGACCCATGCCACCTAGGGAGACATGCTGGAGTTTACGAGCCACCAAGAGATGTGCTGAAGGCTATACCCAAACTGGAGCTAATTGAAATGCCGAGGAACAGAGACTTTTCATGGTGCTGCGGTTCAGGGGGTGGAGTTAAATCTGGATTCGCAGACATGGCCATGTCAACATCTATTGAAAGAGTGAAAGAAGCAGAGGCCACGGGAGCAGAAATACTAGCATCTACATGTCCATTCTGCTGGAGAAACCTCGACGATGGCATAAAGGAAAGTGGATCGAAGCTGAAAATGCTTGACATAACTGAAATCTTGCTGGAAATCGCCAAATAGAAAAAACAAAAAAAACTTTGACGCTTGGAAGGAAACTTTTCAGTTCCTTCCAACACCTATCTTTTTATTTCAATTCATAGCTTTCATATATCGATAGGTTAACTTTGAGAAACATAAAAATTTTTGGAGCTGCCTTCGACCCCGATGAGAGGCAGGCTAAGATTGCAAATAAGATAGCGAATAGCAGAGAGAATTATTCGCAACTGCAGTTTAGAGATCCCTACGATGGAGTTATGAATCAACTAGAAAAACTTGTTCAAAAGGGAAGTTTTGAAGTTGTGGGTAACCTGCCGGTTGAGCCTTGGCTTACACCCACACCAGACTCTAAATATGTGCCTCTGCTTGAGGTGGAGAACTTGGTTGCATTCATCGACTCAGATGGCTGCAAGGAATATGCTGATAAAGCCTCAGAATTTGTGAAGGAGAAGGTTTTACCCGATTCCTCAGTTCTGTTGGGAGTCGACCACTCTTTAACTGGTGGGTGTCTTCAGGCCTTTTCCAAGGAGTATGGTGTTTCAGACATGGGACTAGTCATCTTGGACAGCCACTTCGATGCTGTTACACCCTCCATAAGGTGTGGGCTCATCCAGTATGATGTTGAGAACAATCCTGAAAGCCCCTTCGATCCTCATGATCCCTACATAAGGGGGAGACTTGACAGCTACAATGCAGACTCCTTCCTCCACTATCTCATAGAAGAGAGAAAAGTAGCTCCCGAAAATGTATTAATCCTAGGGGTGTCAGATTACCCGCCGAAAGCAGCCTTCGAGGTAGATGATGAGAGGGTGAAGCGTTATTTAACACACTATCTGGGCTTCGAAGAGAAGGGTGTAAAGATAATTAGAAAGGAAAAAATTAGAAGAGATCCTCTCAGCGTTAGGAAAGCCTTGAAGAGATTGAAGGCTAGGCATATCTACCTTTCTGTCGATATTGACGTAGGGGCAAGAGCCGCGCTGCGGGGTGCTAGGTTTCTCGACTATGAAGGGTTAAATGAGAGTGAAATTTACTGCTTGATAAAACTGGTGAAAGGTAGGGTAGGAAAGGGAGATTGCCTCATAGGTTTCGATATTCTTGAAACCGACGTATATGAGGCGGGTAGTAGGCGGGGAGGTTCTGAGGATAGAACCTACCAGATAGAGGCAAACATTGCGAAGCTACTGCTGACCTAGCAAACTACCTTTTACATCACAGCAAAAAATATTTGAGCTAAGTGTAGACCATGTACTTAGCTATCTCCGGCAGAACCTTAAAGTTCTCAGTGGGAGTTCGGGGAGGTACACCACATGAAGGGGCTAGAATGTCGACGCCTTTAACTATGCAACTCATGGCAGCTTCCCTTACATCCTCAGGGGTGCCCATGAGAAGCGGGTTTATTGTGAAGACATTGCCCATTACGGTAACCCTATTCCCAAGCGCCATCTTAGCAAATCCTACATCAACATTGGCGTCGCAGGAGAAGGTGTCGATCCCGGTGTCGGGTAGGTATGGCAGAAACGCTGAGGCGTTGCCGCAGATGTGTAAAACAACTGGAGTTGGAGACTTTGAGCATATCAACTGATAGGCTGGCAGAAGGAGATCTCTGAAGGTCTCTGGGCTGAGGATGTCAGATGAGGCTGTGGGGTCTGCAATACAGATCACATCTGAACCTGCGATCGTGCCATGTTTAGCTTCTAGCACGTTCAACTCAGCTATAGCCAGAAGCACATCCCTCATGACCTCAGGGTCTTTACGTTTGACCCACTTGCAGAAGTTCTCAACCCCAAACAGGTGGCCCGCCAAAGTGAAGGGACCTACGATTTGCCTAGATAACGCCACAAGGTCACCGTATTTTTCATTCAGCAATTCAACTGCC
>DAOVDL010000063.1 GCA_030669485.1 Candidatus Bathyarchaeota archaeon | reverse complement strand
GCTGAACTGAGCCGCCCAGCCCCTCTATTACCGACGGGGAGATCACAGTTTCGTTGGC
Organism: Candidatus Bathyarchaeota archaeon; assembly: GCA_030669485.1. The sequence goes on along the minus strand of DAOVDL010000063.1, from coordinate 4,796 downwards.
AGCCGATGCAACTGGGATAAGTGAAGCTTGGAAGGCTGCGATGCCGAGGAGGAGGATGATCACGGTTGCAACCAAGCTCTCCTCCTTAACCCTATACCTGCGATGTGAAACTCCGCTCCAAATCCTGCCTCCGATGAAACCACCCACCAACCCTGCAATGCAGGCAGGAACCAGAATCTTCACCGCATTTAGGGTTAGGATGTAGGCTATGCCCCAGATGGCTGTGGAGAGGTCAGGCTGGCCTCCCCCTCCTCCAATGAAGGATAGAGAGGAGAAGACCTGCTGTATCAGCGGGCCGATGACAGGGGCGTTGAACAGTTCATAGGTGGAGAAGCCTATGGGCATAGGAGGCAGAACGATGGCGGATAGCTGGGATATGCTGCCCACTGACTGGATGATCTTGAAGGCACTGAGACTCATAACAGTCAGCAGAAGCGTGTAGGATGAGATAGCTACAGCAATGCCGCCTAGAGACCGACGAGAGATAAGACCACCTATGAAGGCGGCGAAGACCCAGAGCGGGAGGAGAAGGCTGCCCAAAAACAACGGATCCCCGAAGGCCAGATAGAGGCATGTCAACGCAGTTCGGATACTTAACCCCATCATCGGGCCAAGCCAATCCACCAGCATCTGGTATGATTCTGGAAGAAGAAAACCGTACCCTCCAGTGAAAACTATGCCTGTGGTGACAATCCAACCCAGAACCTTACTCAAATGGAAACCTCACAACCGCGCTATACGTAGACTTTACAGCGCTAACCTTATATCTATAATACTTCTCTACGCTGAACCTTTAAATTTAACTTCCTATAAACTAAAAAGTTCACCTCAGCGGAAGAACCCTTCAATAGACTCTGGAATGACAATTTTTGTTGCTAGCAGCAGAATTATATATTATCGACGATGTATATACTTTGATGCATATGAGCGTCGCCTATACTTGCCCCAAATGTGGAGCCGTATATAAGATCTCCTTCGAGGAAGCTGCCAAGAGAGACACTGACCTATGTCCTAAATGTGAGAAAGCCGAGAAAGCTGAAGTGAAAGCGTAACAACTCAAGTTCACTTCCCCGCCCCACATCAACCATGTTGAGGTATGTTCAACTTGGCAGTTGAAGCCCTGTGACCTAGGATCGCCTCTATCCTTATCAACTCATTTAACTTGGCAGCGCGCTCTCCACCTATAACACCAGTCTTAATTATGGGCATGCCGAACGCCACCGCTAAGTGGGCTATAGGGCTATCACATGTCTCTCCTGAACGATGTGACACAACAGGCGTCAACCCGAACTCCTTTGCCAGCTTCACCGCCTCATAAGTGTCGGTAACCGTTCCAACCTGATTGGGTTTGATCAGAATGGAGTTAGCAGCCTTCACCTTTATGCCAGCTTCAAGTCTCTTTTTATTTGTAACGAACAAGTCGTCTCCACAGATAAGGCAGCCTTTTGCCTTCCGCGTCAGCTCCGCGAAGCCTCGGTAATCATCCTCATGCAGTGGATCTTCCACAAAAGGCAGCTTGTATTCTTCTATCAACTCTAGGATGAACTCAATCTGCTCGCCGCTGTCGCGAGTGGTGCCCTCACTGACGTAACGATACTTTCCCTTCTTACCGTCCCAGAAGGATGAAGCAGCTACATCCAAACAGGGTCTCACAGTCACACCTGTCTCCTCTGAGACCTCCTCCACAGCCTGATGGAGTATGTCAAGGGCTTCACTGTTCTTCAACTTGGGAGCCCAAGCTCCCTCATCCCCCTTACCTCCAGTGAAGGTGGGCTGCTCACTCAGAAACTTCCCCACCCTCCTGTGAACCTTTATGTTAGCAGCGTAGGCATCTTTGAAGGATTTAGCACGTACCGGTAGAGCTAAGAACTCCTGAATATCTGGAGTTCCCTTCCCCGCATGTTTACCGCCACCGATAATATTGCCAAGAGGCATCGGCAGCACAGCCTTCCTAACCTTCATAAGGTGAGCGAAGAGCGGCTTCTTATGAGATGCAGCAGCCGCCTCAGCCGCTGCCAAGGATACCGAGTAGGCAGTGTTGCCTCCTATCCGACTGAAGTTCTTAGTTCCGTCGATACGATGGAGCGTCCGGTCAAGAAGCTCCTGCCGATCCGTGTCCAAGCCGATGAGCGCTGGTTTAACCAGCTTCTCCAAATTCTTAACAGCCTGTGGAACTCCTCCCTTCGGGAAGTAGGCCACCTCATACTTCCCTTTACTCTTCCCCGCTGGAGCCGCAGTTCTCCCTGTGCCACCGAGAGTTCTAACATCAACCTCAATGGTCTCTTCCCCCCTCCCATTGAAGATACCTAACCCCTTCACACTACTGATAATTGTTGACGAACCCAAAACAAAGTTACCTCACTTTGAGGTACAAGTCGCGGAAAGATAAAACTTTCCCAAGCAGATTTACGGGAACTCCTCTTCAAGCCTCTTAGCCATCATATGGGAGTACTTAGAAATCTCGTCCACGATCTCTACATGCGAAAGCAACATACGCCGGCAGCAGTAACGCTTCACGCCAAGTTCATCTAGAACTCTGCCGGCTTCTTCTCCCATCTTAACCCGGCTGCTAAACTCCTCCCACTTGTCAGCTATGACGGCCCCGCAGGTAAAACATCTAACCGGTATAAGAAAGGTTCCCGCCTCCATCTGAGATGTATACCGCAATTAAGCAGCCACTTATATAACTCTTGCACTTCACAGAAAGAACCTCGACTCACCGGTACGATTTCTGTTTCCGCGCTCTGGCGCCAGAGCCCCCGAACTTCTTCATCTCTTTACGCCTCGGATCTCCAGCCAACATAATACGGTCATAGCTCTGAAGTACCTTCCTAACCCTAACCGTTTTAAACCAGTCAACCAGACCGCGGGCGATACTCATCTGAACTGCCTCAGCTTGACCCATGAAACCGCCACCCTTAACCGAGACCGCTATATCCAACTGCTTCCACTGGTCTCCAGTCAACATAAGAGGCTCCATCACCTTCAGCCGAGCCACCTCAGGAGTATACAGCTCCACAGGGATCTTATTCACCGTAACCCGTCCTGACCCAGGCTTCAACACCGCCCTAGCTATAGCGGTCTTACGTTTCCCCGACCTGATGAGCGATACCTTCCTCGTCGGCAACTTCACTTCCCCCTATAACCCACATCTCTCACAATCCTCTCCAAGCTAACGTAACTGCATCTAAGCCTTCCCGCAGAAGCCGCCTCCACAGTCTCGGTTTTACTTCCAGTCAGCTCATGGGGAACTGAATTGTGAACCCTCAGCCGCCTGAAAGCCTGCCTGCCTTTATCCTTCTTCATCGGCAACATCCCTCTGACAATCCTCCTCAAAATGTTATCAGGTCTCCGTGGATGCCTCGGCCCATACTTAGGGTTCGCCCTCCCCACGATCTCCAAAAAGGCATACATCTCCTTCAATTTACTCTGCCTCTTCCCAGCAAAGACAGCCTTACCAGCGTTGACAATAACTATTCGCTCCCCACCCAGAAGCCTCTTGGCAACTACACTTGCCAGTCTCCCCACAATAAGGTCTGCTGCGTCTATGGTCTTCACACCCTGAGAAGTCACCGTTCCCCCAGTCATCCTACGTAATCACCTTAACCTTCCTTCCTGAAGGGTTCTCAGAGAGAAGCTCCTCAACTCCTATACACCTGCCACCCGCAATCTCTATCTTCTCCCTCGCCCTGCTAGAGAATGAGAATGAAGCAATCGTTAGAGGATGATTCAAAAGACCTGTACTCAAGGTCTTACCGGGAACCACCACCACCTCCCCCTCAACAGTGTAACGGTTTAAACGACTGAGGTTAACTGCAACCCTCCGCCTCTTAGGCTTCCCCAGAAACTCTGAAACAACTCTCCAGACCCCACCGTCATGCCCCCTAGCATTCTTCCTAAGTAGCCTGATGAGGCCTACTCGCTGTTTGTTCTCGTTACTGCTCTTCAACTCTTCCTTCCGCCAATGCTCTTAATCTCAGAGGCTAACTCACCAGCTTTAGCCTTAAGGATCTTCATAGCCTCAGATATAACCCGTTCAACGGGAAGACAACCACTAGACTCCATAGTGAAGATGAAGGCAGTCTCATCAGCTTTGACCGTTAAGGCAGCAGGCTCACATACTTTAACACATTCACCGCAGAGAGTGCAATTTAATAGGTCACGAATGACCACTTTCTCATCCTCCAAATCAAAGACTTTCCGGTGGCATACCTCAACACAGCGGCGACAGGCATTACAGAGCTTCCTGCTGATGTTTATCACCGGCATATGTTTGTAGGCACTGACCGCAACCGGCTGCCATTTGGAATACTGCTTTCCCCTACCCAACTTCGCATGAGCCTCAAGCTTCACCCTCTGCCCACCGCTAAGCTTTATAATCGGGATCCTATCCGAAACCGGAGCTATGTTCTCATCCTCAAACTTCAGATCCCCTGAGTAGACAACTATATTTGTTCCATCCGACTCAGCTTCCAAAGTGACCATAGCTCTACACTTGTTACATCCCATCTCTCTGTTGCAGTTGCACTCCTCAGGGAGGACGTAGCTGTCAAGGTCGGTTAAGAGAGGTATATAACCCAACCTGTGAGCTATGTACTCATCGTTCAGAATGGATGTGTTCTCGTAGAAGAAGACATCATCTATGGCCATAGATGGAACTTCACTTAAGGCTATACGCCTGAGAGCGCTCGCAAAGGGCACGGAGGCATCCCTAAGAATGAAGCGTGTTCTATTTCCTCTCTTCTCCAGTATGCGAACTTCCATGACTACAAACCAGACCCTTAATTTAGCAATGA
>DAOVDL010000129.1 GCA_030669485.1 Candidatus Bathyarchaeota archaeon | reverse complement strand
GATAACGGTACCTGCCAAAGAAGCCGTTATGCCCGAAAAGGTAGAAGAAGAGATAGAAGGGACAACCCATATTCGGATAGGCTACTTGAATGCCACAGCGTCCATGTTGGTTTGGGTGGCTTATGAGAACGGGTACTATGCAGATGAAGGGATAGATGTTGAACTCGTGGAATTTGACGGCGTATCGGACCTTGCTGTTGCATTCGCCCGAGCGGAAATTGATGGCGGTCCCCTGACAGGTGTTGCTACCACTGCTTTCGCGGAGAATGCTCGACTGATAATTGTTGGAGGCAACTCCCTAGACGGAACAGCCCTAGGCTGTAGACCTGAAGATGCTGAAAAATACCGTTCTATCCAGGATCTGGAAGGCTCAAGAATTTCGACAGTGCAGTATGTGCCGGGCGATGTCATCCTCAGACATGCGATTAAAGAAAATCAGATCTCAGCAAACATCACATATGTTTTCACACCCGGCGCTTCACTCTACGCCGTCAAGAAGGGGATAGTTGATGTTGGCTTACTCTGGGAGCCTTTTGCATCTCAAGCCGAGGCAGAGAACATAACACTCTTCATGTGGGATAAAGACATATACGATATTGAGTATCCCTGCTGTCTACAGGTGTTCACCGAAAGCTTCGTCAAAGCACACCCTGACGATGTGGTGAAGTATTTGAGGGCTATGCTTAAGGCTCAGGAGTTCTGCGAGGCGAACCCTGACGAGGCTGTGATGCGCACCTCTAAGTACATGCCCGACATCTCGCCTGAGGTGACCTATCGCAGCTGCTTCTATAAGGACCCTGAAATTGATGGGAGAACACGCAACCCGCTAGACATGAAGTTATACAGGGAAGATCTGGAGAAGTATACCGATATGATAGTGAACCTAGGCCTCCTGTCTCAGAGGGATGCAGAGAGGTTTCTCCAGCGAGTTGACCTAAGCTACTTGAACGAGGCGCTTTCAGGGTAGAATACTAGGCTAACAGCCAGTTCACCCGGATGAGGGGGGAAGCTCCTTAATCCTCCCCTGTGACATCTTGAAGATGCGGTTTGAATATTTAGCTAGATCCGGGTTATGGGTGACCAGAATAAGGGTTGCTCCCTCAGAGTTTATCTTCTGAAGAAGCTTCATAATCTCCCCCTCAGTATCTTCATCTAGGTCGCCGGTGGGTTCATCGGCGAGGACTATATCTGGGCTGCTCATTAGTGCTCTGGCTATTGCAACTCTCCTCTGCTCACCGGCTGAGAGGTGGGATGGATAGGCGTCAATCTTCTCGCTCAGCTCAACCTTCTCAAGAAGTTCAAAGGCTCTCTCAGACACGTCATATTTTACTTTGCTGAAGACGGCTGGAAGCATAAGGTTGTCAAAGACATCTATAGTTGGAATGAGGCTTGGAAACTGGAAGATGAACCCTACCTTCCTGTTTCGCAGGGTTGAGAGCTTCTTATCGTTTAGGCTCCAGACATCCACGTTGTCGATGAAAACGCTGCCCTGCGTGGGCTTTGTCAAGCCGCCGATCATGCTTAGCAACGTAGTCTTACCGGTTCCCGATCGACCCATAATGTTGGCGAAGTCTCCTTGTTGGATCTCCATGTTTACGTCAGCAACAGCTGTCACGGGAAGGCTTTCGCTACTATGCTGGTAGATCTTTGTTATGTTCTTGACTGAGATCACAGCTCTCCGCTTCTAACTGCGTCATAGGGGTCAATTCGGCTTATCCTAGCTGCAGGGTAGAAGGCTGCTAAAACTCCTATGGCGGCAGCTAGGCCTACCGCGACGCCCATTAGGACGCCGATTGAGGTCATACTTGGTGAAATGTAGGGGATGCTGAGAGCTGAGATGATGAGACCCTCTAGAAAGTAGATAATTGCACCTCCAGCCACTATCCCTGCGATGCCTCCGATGAGTGCAAGAATAATAGCCTCAAGCATGATCAGCTTAAACACGTAACGCTTGGTTGCTCCCATAGCTCTGAGCAGACCGATCTCTCTGCGCCGTTCATTCACAACCATGGAGAAGATCGTTGCTATCAGAAGAGCTGACATCCCCCACAATATACCGTCGGTCAGGAGGAAGGTTTGAAGCAGGCTTGAAACCTGGCTTCTAACAGTCTGTCCGGCAGTAGTGGCTGTAATTGTATCAACCCCGCTGACTTTAATGTTGATCATCAAAGCAACATCCTCTATCGAATATTCGGGTGCAACCTTGATGAAGAACGCGGAGACATGCCCCTCTTCGGCGGGGCAAGGCTTCTCAGCAGTGACATAGGAATCCGCAGCCATCCTGTAGGCTCCGTCCAGAGGCATGTAAACCGCCATATCGGTCCCTGTGCCTGTAGGCTCCAGCTCACCCTTAATCCTGAAGAGGTGGCCGTAGAAGATCGTCTCCCCCCCAACGGGTAGAAGCATATATGTGCCTTGAAGTATGTCATCAGGCTCTAGCGGTGTTTTCATCTCAGTCTTCAGCCAAGGTTTAACGATAAAATCTGTCTCCGGGTCAAATCCTACGAGCAGGACGCTCCACACTGCGCAGCATGAAGCTTCGGTGAGTGTAGCCATGTAAAGCTGGGGGGTGATCTTTTCAACGCCGGCAATCGCCGTAATGTCCTCCTCTAATGAGTGATCTATAAAGTATCTGTCAACCTCATTGACATCAAGCTGCCCAGTTAACAGGATCTTTTCTATAGGGGTTGTGTAACCTTCCCTAGTCACAATTATGTCAGCTCCAAGTTTTCCGGTTTGAGCCTCTATGCTCTGATTAACTCCCGTCATCAGAATGGATGTTGTGAAGAGTGCCCCCGTCACAACGGCGATGCAAGCCACAGTTAGAACTGTTCTGAAGCGTCGGCCCTTGATGCTCCGTTCAATAATGCTTGTTGTGCTTATGGCCTTTCTGGTTGGGAGGATCGCCTTCTCCTTGGCGAAGAACGCTAACCCGCTCACAGCCATCGCCACTGCTCCCACCAATACTAGGGCTGGCTTGGCTCCTGTGTTGCAGGGGTGACTTGGGTCGGGGCAGGTTCCTATTATGGATGTCGGCAGAAGGATCACCATCAACCCTAGAACTATGCCCAGAACTGCCATAGACCTCTGGGTTTCAGCCCTTCGACTGAAAATTAACATGAGAGCGGCAACCACCAACGGTATGCCTATCGCCACCTCAGCCCAAGCCATATAGTAGCATGGTAGGGGGGCGGGTGCTGTGCCGCCTACAAAGACGAAGTGCACAGCAGAAGGGGTGAGAAGGATCGTTTGGTGTATGTCGAAGTATTGGCAGACAGGGAAGATGATGTGGGGGACAAGGATTGTAAGTATGCCTAGGGCAGCCATGGCGGCGCCCAGCATCCATTTTCTCTTCGTAATCCATTCAGATATGATGCTGAAGCGTCGGCCCTTGATGCTCCGTTCAATAATGCTTGTTGTGCTTATGGCCTTTCTGGTTGGGAGGATCGCCTTCTCCTTGGCGAAGAACGC
>DAOVDL010000097.1 GCA_030669485.1 Candidatus Bathyarchaeota archaeon | reverse complement strand
GGCTATTAGCAACCTTCATAGCGGCACCTGAGAGGACATAAGACGGCCTCACCAGAACCGGGTAACCAACATCCTTTGCAAACTGCTCCGCAGAGCTGAGAGACAGAACACTTCGCCATTGCGGTTGAGGTATATTGAGGCTGTCAAGCATGGCGCTGAACTTAGATCGATCCTCAGCCCGGTCTATGTTAGTACCACTAGTTCCTATAAGCTTCACACCCCGCTTCTCCAAGGGCAAAGCCAAATTGTTTGGCACCTGACCGCCAACACTGACAACGACGCCCAGAGGCTTCTCAGCTTCAACTATATCCAGAACCCGTTCAAGAGACATCTCCTCAAAGTAAAGTTTATCCGACATATCATAGTCGGTGGAGACCGTCTCAGGATTATTGTTCAACACAATGATCTCATCGATGCCCTCCTCCTTCAGCGACCAAGCCGTATTCATGGTACAGTAGTCAAACTCAACACTGCTCCCTATCCTTATGCAGCCAGCGCCAAGGAGAAGAACCTTCTTCTTCCCACTGTCAAACTTCACATCGTTTTCACTGTCACCATAGCTCAGGTAACAGTAATTGGTTCGCGACTCCCACTCACCAGCCATGGTGTCAATAATCTTGAAGGCAGGAGTTATCCCATGCGCCTTCCTAAGCTTCCTGACCTCATCCTCCTCCACATTGAGAAGAGTAGCGATCTGCTTGTCAGAGAAACCTAGCCTCTTCGCCCTCCTCAGAACCTCAGCTACATTCTTGCCGTCAGGTGAGAGGCCTGCAAGAACCTTCTCCATCTCCACAATGTTCTTCATCTTGTAGAGGAACCATGGGACAATGCCAGTAAGTCGGCTTATTTCATCGGGACTTACGCCGCGCTTAAGAGCCTTGACAACCTTGAAAACTCTTTCATCAGTGGGCTCCTTAAGCTGCCTCTTAAGCTCTGCCAAAGGTTCAGACCTTCCCTCATCCGAATTACAGACCATCCCAAGTTTACCTATATCAAGCCCTCGAATAGCCTTCTGCAAGGCCTCCTCAAAGGTTCTGCCTATAGACATAACCTCTCCCACAGACTTCATCTGAGGGCCGAGGAGGCGGTTAACTTGACCCGGGAACTTGGTGAAATCCCATCGAGGAATCTTAACGATAACGTAGTCAAGCGCAGGCTCAAAGCAGGCTGTGGTGACCCCTGTAACCTTATTGCTCAACTCTGGAAGCGTGTAACCCAAAGCAAGCTTAGTAGCTATATAAGCCAGAGGATAGCCTGTGGCCTTGGAGGCCAGAGCACTAGATCGTGACATACGAGCGTTGACCTCAATGGCCACGTATCTTTCACTTTTAGGGTCAAGACCGAACTGGATGTTACATTCACCCACAATCCCCAAAGACCTTATAACCCTCACGGAAGCCTGCCTAAGCATGTGGCTCTCGCGGTTGGTAAGAGTCTGAGTTGGAGCGAGAACTATGCTGTCACCAGTGTGGATGCCCATAGGGTCAAAGTTCTCCATCGAGGCAACAACGATGGTGTTATCCGCATAGTCACGCATAATCTCGTTCTCTATCTCTTTCCAGCCGTGTAAATATTGTTCAACTAGAGCTTGATGATTCATACTTAATTCCAGAGCCTTGACCGCGAGGTTACTGAGCTCCTCCTTGTTGTAGGCTATTCCTGCGCCTCCCCCACCAAGCACATATGCAACTCTAATGATCACCGGGTACCCTATCTCATCGGCTGTATCCAAAGCCTCTTGAACCGAGTAAACAGCTCTGCTGGCAGGTATAGGCACGTTTGCCGCGATCATTGCCTTCTTGAAGAGCTCCCGATCCTCAGTATCAGCTATGGTCTTGATCGATGTTCCCAGAACCTTCACGCCCTCCCTCTCAAAGACCCCTCTCCTATCCAGCTCAACACCAACGTTCAGAGCAGTCTGCCCGCCGAAGGCTAGTAGGACACCGTCAGGCTTCTCCTTCTGAATTACCTGCTCAACTATATCAGGGGTTATAGGCTCCAAGTAGATCGTGTCAGCCATCCTAGGACTCGTCTGGATGGTCGCCACATTCGGATTGATAAGAACAGTCTTCACGCCCTCCTCCCGTAGAGCCTTCAAGCATTGAGAACCACTGTAGTCAAACTCAGCAGCCTGCCCTATTACAATGCCGCCGCTTCCAACCACCAAAGCCTTCTTCACAGTCTCAAATCTCGGCACCCTTAACTCATCCCCACTCCGTCTTAGAACTATAACTCAAAACGTGTTGAATGCCCCCCAACTGCCAATGAGAGGGGAGTAAAATCAGGAGAAAGGTCTTCTTCATGCCTCTTCTCAATTTTCCAACCGAGGACAGAATAACCCTTCCTCAAAGGAAATGGGGCTTTCGATTTAAGTCTTTCTTTAATGAATTCGTAAAGCTTAAAATGATGTATCCCTCATAAACTAAACATCACGGAGGAAGATGCATTGGCGGTTGTTATTTACTTGTTAGTGGTAACGGAGATAGGTAAAGAGCAGGATATTAAGAAGGCTTTGGAGAAGATCCCAGGTATCACTGAGGCTAGAACTGTTTACGGAGAGTTTGACCTCGTAGCGAGGCTGGAAACCCCAACTCTCAGAGACGTTGACCATGCGGTTACCAACATGAGGAAGGTAGATGGGATAATTCGAACGGTTACCCTGATCTCCGCCTAAATACCCCCTTTTACCTTTCTTTAGGAAAACCTAAACACCCCATCTTTCTTAGACTAATATATCAGGTAATACTGAACAGCATACTCATATCAAGCCGATGAGCGGGAAAACATATTTAACAAATATTAAACATCCCTTTTTATGAGTGCCATGGTAGGTTAGCCTACTCGTCCATAATTAACTTATATTTCGAGTTTAGGAGCTTCTTATAGGCTTCGCGAATATGGATTATTTAAAATACGAATTAGATAAAACTAAAGTTCAAGTATTCGTTGGCATTTATTTTAATTAAAGAGAAGGTAATTTGGTTTTTGGGGAGAAATGTTTCACTTCGATGTTTTCGTGGAAAATGTTTCACGTTGGGTGAAGATCTGCTGCCGCCTAGAATAATGTGTGAAGCATAAACCAACTTAGTAATTTTTCATCTAATTCTAACTTCAGGAATATCGGTAAATTCTTCAATGAACAGGAGGAGAAAATCCGAAACTAATAATAGCAGTGAATTACTTTGTAATAAAATCAGAAAACAGGAGATTTGATAAGTAGATGTCGAGAGATAGACAACCCATAGAAATGGTAGTCTTCCCCAAAGCTCTAAAGAAATATCTTCCGGCCATCGTTGCTGTACTTGTTATTGCTGTGGTGCTGCTTCAGGCGGTAGTGATTGTCGAGGCTGGTTATAGAGGCGTTATTCTGGATTGGGGTGCGGTTGATACGGATATGGTTCTGGATGAGGGTCTGCACTTTATAGTACCAATACAACAGAGGGTTGTGCAGTTAAATGTGCAGATTCTAAAGGAGGAGGCAAAAACAACGGCGGCATCTAAAGACCTGCAAGACGTTTCCACAGAAGTGACTTTAAACTATCACATCAATCCCGCCAGAGCAAATACAGTCTATCAGGAATTGAGACAAGCGTCCACCGAGAGAATTGTAAGACCCGCTATTCAGGAGGCTGTCAAGGCATCAACTGCTCAGTTTACTGCGGAAGATTTGATAGTTAAGAGGGCTGTAGTCAAAGATACGATAGAAGAAGTGCTTAGCAACACCCTGATGATCTATGGGATAGTAGTTGATAGGGTCTCGATCACCGAGTTCAAGTTCTCCCCGAGGTTTACAGCCGCCATTGAATCAAAGCAGGAGGCAGAACAATTAGCCCTCAAAGCTGAGAATGACTTAATTAGAATCAGAGTAGAAGCGGAGCAGAGAGTTACCCAAGCAAAAGCAGAGGCAGATGCAATTCTACTGGAAGCAACAGCGCAAGCGGAAGCTCTCAAACTACAAAGACTGGAAGTTAGTGAACTCCTTAACCAGTACAAAGCAATTGAGAAGTGGGACGG
>DAOVDL010000001.1 GCA_030669485.1 Candidatus Bathyarchaeota archaeon | reverse complement strand
CGGAGATGCTCCAAGAACCCAGTTGGCTGGGTGTGAAGCTCTCGCTGTAGGAGCCATCTGCCCAGGTTCGAGTTGTACTCACAATAGTGGTGAGGTCGGGTTTCATGTATGTCAGGGTGACGGCAGCCGCGCCGCTCGGGGGGGTAAGTTGGCCGGGGGCCTTGACGCTCTCTCCAAGGGTCAGGCTCTCCGCGATGACCTCTAGAGTGAGGGCACTTACCCCACTTGTATATGTGAGTTGGATGGATGCTTCTGCCCTCTGATCCTCCGCCACAGTGGCTGTTACGCTGCTGTTAAGGTACTCTGACTTGGAGGCCTCCAACTCGTAGGAGCCTGCTATTATGTGTGTAAAGGTCACATACCCGTCTGTAGATGTGCTGTCCTTGAGGGGAGGCTGCCCCTCTGGCTGATGTGTAGATGTGACCTCCACGCCGCCAAGGGGCTTGTCCCACTGGTCTGCGACGTATATTTGGAGATCGCCGTAGACGGTTGGAGGGAGTTCAACGCTCAATGTCTGCGTTGAACTTGCCGATCCATCGTACTCCACGTTACCCGCCCATGATGCTTGGATTCCCCAAACCCCCGCCTGATCGGGGGTGAGGGTGTCGCTGTATGCCCCATTGATGGTGACTGCCTTTCGGGTAACCGAGGTCTGATCTGGCCTGGTGCAGCTTAACGTTATCTCAGTGTTGTCGAGGGGGGGTGTAAGATTGCCTGAGAGTTGAACGGTGGATCCCCACTGAACCTTGTCGGGGGGTGGGGTGAGGGTGAGTGAGCTGGGCTGTCTGGTGTATGTGATGAGAAGCTTCGGCCTGTAGTTTGGGTATGAGAAATCCTTGGAGTGGAAGCTGACCCAGGAATATGAGCCGGGCTGTACTGTTACTGGCACTTGGAGGACAACCGTCAACAGTTTGTCCGCTGTGTTGATTGCGGATTGAACTAGGGTTGTGGCGGTCCAGCTGTACCATCTGCCGCTTGACGAGATGACTATAGTGTCCGATGGCCCTATTGGGGGTGATAGGTATGTGCTGGTGATGTAGGTGAGCTCATGCTCTGTCCATGTGCTGTCAAGGGTCTGGTAGGCCCCTACAGTATGATCTGCCTTAACCTCATATGCGTACAGTTGGAGTGTTGCGTCCTCAACGGTTACTATCTTCGAGAGCTCAGTCAGATTGAACTTGAGGTATATTCTGCTCTCTCCAATGGTGGTGTAGGCGCTCCTAGATATCCCCAAGTGGCCGTAGTTCCCGTAGTTTGTCTCAGGGGCATTGTTGTATATGGTTACATCCTCTGTGGGGGTGAGGGTTACTACATGCAGTGCATCTGCTTCGGGTGTGAAAACTGGAAGGGTCAGGGAAAGGGTGAGGAGGAGAATAATCAGTATTCTTCTCATTTCTCAGTATACCTTCTTGTTCAGTGTTTATAAATTTACGATAGTTAGACGGGATGAGAACTGATTTTTTGGGGTGCTCTCAATGTTCAGGGCTGCTTCCATAGGCGCTGAAATTTTATGTGGAGGTAAGGGTGATGATGCCTTCAAAAGTTAATAGGGTTGTGTGGTCGGTGCAGGTGTTCGCCCGGGCAGGCTTCGATTTCATTTCTGATTCAACTTATTTAATGCCGTAATCATCGGGTCAATGGGGGTGCAGAGTGGCGGGGTGAAGCATCTCTCTAAATTCACCAGTTCGTCAATTGCTATTCTCTGCTTGATAACCATCACCATCAAGTTTATCCTTTCCTTCACATCTTCCCTCGATATTATCTGCGCTCCTAGCAGCCTTCTGCCGTGAGCTAGAAACTTGAAGTGCATCTTCTCGGCTCCAGCAAAGAAACCGACATGTGTAAGCCCCTCATGAGTTGATGAGGTTAATTTGATTCCAGCCATTTTTGCGGCATGGTTTGTCAATCCAACTGCGCCTACGTGAAGACCGCTGATCACACTGATCGCTGGATTGGTTGTAGGTTCAAATACATGGTTGCCTCCAAGGATGTTTTTAGCGATAATAAGTGCCTGCGGAATTGCGGTTGATGCAAGCATACTGAGTGTGGGGCGGCTGGTAACTCCGTTAACAGCCTCAACGCAGTCCCCTCCAGCATAAACATTCGGCAAATATGATGCCCCCTTCTTCACATGAAGTGAGGCATCAGTCACTATGCCCCCCGCTGCTCCTATCTCTATTCCCGCTTCTCTTGCAAGTTCAACGTTCGGTTGCATACCCACTGAATTTAACACCAGTTCCGCGGGGATCTCCCGCCCCCCCGCCTTCACTGATTCAACCTTCTCCCTTCCTTCTACAGATGTGACACCTGTTGAGGTAACTATTTTGATGCCTATCTCCTCAAGCCTGCTCTGTACAACACGAGCCATATCTGGGTCAAGCATTTGCGGTAATACAGATGGAAGCAGCTCGACAACTGTGGTTTTGATTCCTCTTTCATTAAAGGCTACAGCGGTTTCTAATCCTATCAAACCGGCTCCAACGACTACAGCGTTCTTCGCAGTCTTCATAGCATCTTGAATTTGCATCATATCGTTAAACCAACTTAACGTGTATACACCTTTCAAGTCAACGCCTAGGATGGGTGGTTTAACAGGTGTCCTGCCTACCGCTAAAACAAGCCTATCGTATGGTACAACCTCCCCTCCAACGTTGACCGTGTTATCGTCCAGATTGAGTTTCGTAACAGTGGTGTTAAGTCTGAGGTTAACATTATGCTGCTTGTAGAACTCCGGTTTAAACAGCCAGATGTCTTCCGCACTCTTTATCTTCCCCTCCAACACATACGGCATAGCACATGTTACATAACCCCCGTAAGAGGTCTTCTCAAAAACCGTGATATCTACATCCTCCCTGTCCAACAGGTTGTTAGCAACATTAAATCCAACTGGACCTGAACCTACAATTACAACCTTCATTTTGCCGCCTAACCCCAACATCGCTTCCCTCCCATCAATATACGGTTAATAGAAATCCGGGTTCTGCACCACATTTAAAGTACTGGTCAAAATGTTATTAAGGTTATTTACTTCGAATGGAATGAAACTGTAGGGGCTGTGATAAGTGGCTTCGCGCAGCGGTGAGGTTGACATTTCACTTCGGGACCAGGTTCGCAACGATTTACTGTTAGATGTGTTGGGGAAGCCTGAGCAGCCTTCAATGCTTCTTGATGTGGGCTGTGGGCCGGGTGTTGTGGCTGAACTGTTGGAGAAGCTGGGCTATGAGGTTGTGGGCGTTGACCTCAACCGGGATGATGTATACGCTGCGAAGGGGAGGGGTGTAAGCCACGTTATGGTCGCTGATGCCTACCATCTTCCCTTACGTGAGCAGGCTTTCAAATCCGTGTTCACAGGTGACATCTTGGAACATCTGCTTGAGCCTGAGAGGATGCTGCGTGAGACGCGTAGGGTGCTTGAGGGGGGAGGGGTGCTGACGTTAACTGTTCCAAATACAGGTTTCTACGGTTACCGCTTATACTACCTCTTCACGGGCAGGATCTTCCCAACTGAGGATACGTTGGATCTTCCACCTTGGAGATGGGAGCACATCCGCTTCTACGACAGGCCGATAATTCAAGCCCTCCTAAACGAAGTTGGCTTCAGGGTTGAACGATTCTACGGCATACCCTTAAGCAACTACGGTGCCAAGCAGATCTATCGAACTGGGGGAAGAATGTTGAAGGCATCCATCTTCTCACTGCGGCTGCTTCAAACCCTCTTCCCTATGCTGCACAACCTCACAACCCACCTCTTCGTGAAGGCTATGAAAACTAGGGACTAACCGTTCGGGGAGGTTCACGGCCACTCCCTGTAGCTGCTTCTCTCAAGAAACCTTCTAACGTCAGGTCTTCCCCGGTAGATGTACCATAGGTCCCTGTAGACCTTCACCGCGTAGGTTCCCAAGTCCCAGAGGTAGTTGAAGACGAAGTTGCCCAGCACTGGTTGGCGTCTAACCCAGAACATAAGCTCGGCGTAGCCTTGAGGGGTGGCGGGCTTAAACCTGTGAACATGATCCTCCGCTCTCTCCCCCACCACCTCAGCCTTCATGCTGCCTACGCCCCGCCTCTGCGATGTGGTTATATGTCCTATCTCCTCAGGGTTGATGCCCATTGTACGGCAGGCTACGGCGTCAACAGCCACAAGGTCTGGGGAGGAGAGGATGAGATCCCTCTCAATTGATTCGCCGTTCGCGGGGCCCTGTCCCTCCAAGCTTACGGTGCCGTCGATGACCGCGAAGCTGGGTTTTATCTCCCTGTTTATGGTTGCGATCACCTCATCCAAGCATATGTGGTAGAGTATGCGTTTATGGTGGGAGACTCCGAACTGGTTCTTCAATGCACCTGTGAAGCCGGTGACGCTGTGGGTCTTCATCGGGGATACCGAGATGTAGTTTCCGACCTCCAGCACACTCTTAGGCAGCCTGATGGATGAGAGCTCAGCTTCAGGCACCTTCACCTCAACCATCGGCTCCAAGCCGACGTTCCGAAGCCTCACCTTCCCATACCTCTCCGCAACCCGATCATACCGGTTTATTCTACATCCCTTCCTGAAACTCTGCTTCGCAGCCGCGATGCCCTCGATAAGGTAGATGTCGGCCACATGGTCCTGAACCACCTCAACCACGGCCTCTAAGGCCCAAGGGGTTGTGCACATGCCGGGAAGTAGGAAGTCACACCAAGCCATGCTGAATTTGATGAAAAGGTCTTTCCCTCTATGGATGTGGCGTCGCCAGTCTGAGAGCTCCATAGAACGCTTCACAGCCTCAAATACCTTCCCCTTAAGCGCCCCCTCCTCCCTCTCAACTTTGACGATGCTCACAGTGGACATTGACTTATGATTCAGTGGCTTGTTTTTAAATCTTTAACTCTGAAGGTTGAGGTGTAGGGGCCACCCGCCTACAGGAGAGCCTTCCATGAGGCGTTTGGGGCAGATGTAAGGTTGAAGGACGCTGGCAGAGAGAGCTAACATTCACATAACTAGACTGGAACAAATGGTCAATCCTCATCAAGGGAAAGCAGGTCAGCAAAAATGGACGTAGTGACCTTAACGTACCCAGGCCTTAACAGGTCAAGTAACGAAAACTTTTAACACAATAAACGGGATGATAGCTAATGTTAAGTGACCGGTTGAACAAGTGATGGCTAAGCTCTCAAATGTGGTTAGAACTTCCCTTCTCCTCTCCTTGATATTGGTTCTCACGCTCAATGTTGCAACGCCTGTAAGCGGGCAAACAGAGACCAGCCTATCACTCGCATTATATGTAGCACCCGACAGATTGCCCGCTGACGGTGGCATATACCCCCACCTCATAATTCAGTTAGAAGATTCCGGGAATCCCGTTGTTGCGCCATCTGACATACAGATAACCCTGGCCTCCACAGATGAAACTGTGGGTATGGTTGTTCCCCAAATCACAATCCCCAAAGGCCAGATCTACATCGTAACTGACTTCCAGACTACAAGAACTCCGGGGGTGACAACCATCACCGCGCTGTCTCAAGAGGCGGCCACAGGTTCTATAGCGGTGACCACAGTGATACCCACTGGGACACCGACCAAGCTGGGCATCTACGCAGCTCCCTCCTCCATCCCAGCAGAGCCCGGTATGACAAGTCGAATAATAGTTCAGCTGGAAGACTCAAGGGGGCTTCCGGTTAGGGCGCCCTCAAATATCAAAGTTTCTTTCACCTTAACGGAAAGCAGCATAGGGTCTGTTGACAGTCAGGCTGTTATCCCTGAAGGGGAAACTCAGACCGCAACCAACTTTCATGCAAACTATAACGTAGGCACTACCGAGATCAGAGCCTCTGCGAAGAGCTACACCTCTGCCGCAACCACCCTAACAACAGGGGGTCCAGCAGCCAGCACACTGGCATTATATGCACTTCCGCCGAAGCTTCATATTCTCGATCGGTTTGGATGGCTCATCGTCCAGCTGCAAGACGGCAGCGGCAAGCCAGCTAAAGCCCCCTCAGACATCTCTGTCACACTCACATCCACCAACCCCAGTATTGCTTACGCCGAGAAGTCTGTAACCATCCAGACTGGTAAGACTCAGGCAACAACCCGCGTCGTTCTACTAGCCGCTGGCTCGGTCACCGTCACTGCTCTATCGGAAGGTTATACCCCCGTCTCCGCCAGCATTACAATAACAGCGTACACTGAAAACCCGAATCCCATCAGCAGTCTAGGTTTCACCGTAGCTCCCAGCACAACGCCCTCTGATGGCGGTATTTACACACCGGTCGCAGTGCAGCTGCTTGACAGTAGCGGCAATCCCACTTGGTCGGATGCTCTTACCACAGTATCCTTTTCACTGTCTAACGTTGATGTTGGGTCAGCAAGTACAGCCCGTATAGAGGGAATGGATAGCTACGCCCTTGTAACCTTCCAGACAACCCGCACGCCAGGCACCACCACAATGTATACCATTGCCCAAGGCTACAGCACAGTCTCAACCACTATCACAACTTCCGGTTCATTAGCGGACAGAATAGCCCTATTCACTGTTCCGTCGAAGATCTATGCAGACAACGGGGTGCATGAATCGCTTATAGTTCAACTGCAGGATTCTTCCAATAAACCGGTTAAGACTCAAAAGGAGGTCATCCTGTCATTAGATTCCTCAAACCCAGAGGTGGGGAGCATTGAACCCCGAGCGATCATTCGTGGGGGCAGTGACCATGTTATTGTCCAATTTCACTCAACCAATACGCCTGGAAGCACAACTATAGAGGCTATAGCGGAAGGTTATGCTGCAAAATCAGTTCAGATAACCACATCGACAACCGCTCCCTCCGCGTTTGCCTTATTTGCAGTACCCAGCAAGGTTGTTGCTAACGGTGAGAGCTATGACTCTATATTTATCAAGCTTTTAGACTCCAGTGGCTCGCTAACCATCGCTTGGTCAGATATCACCCTGCAATTGATGTCCACCAACACTGAGGTTGGCACTGCGGATTCCACGGTTACCATTCCCAAAGGAAGCGCCTTCACTGTTACAGAATTTCACTCCGGGGTTATCGCTGGCGAAACAACGATTAACGCACTCTCAGGCGGCTTCCAGTTAACCACCCTTAAGGTCTCAACGTTAATTCTGCCAGCATCCCTCAACGTAACGGCGGGACCTAGGAATATAACGGTGGGTGAGGAATCTAGCTTGAACATCACAGTGACCAGTAAAGGAGCAGCTCTCCCATCTGCCCAAGTGTCCCTTGAAACAGATCTCGGCTCCTTTGCCTCCAACGCTTCGACGACAGACAGCTATGGCAACGCAACTACAAAATATCTCTCATCCCAACCGGGTAATGCTACCATCACAGTGACAGTTAACAAACCTGGATACGAGGTCGTCAATGGAACAATAGGTATAGTCGTTTCCCCATTACCCCCACCTCAAGAGGCTGAGGGCGGTCTTAACCAAACCGCCCCTGCAGAGACCCCTGAGGGCAGTCTTAACCAAACATCCCCCGCAGATCTGAATCAGACATCAGTCTTCCTACTAAAATTAGGACCCATTG
Source organism: Candidatus Bathyarchaeota archaeon (assembly GCA_030669485.1). Next base: position 7,740 of record DAOVDL010000001.1, on the reverse strand, counting down.
AACTGGGTTTCCAACAATTAATTATTATTGGCATCGTTGCTGCAGGTGCTGCTGTAGGAGCAATACTCTTCAAGAGAAAAAAGCTATCCTTCAAACTATCGTTTCGTAAACCTACAGAGTAACCTCACATAGCTAAGTTTAATATAAAAAAGGGAGAACTGTTCACCTAAAATATTTTTCGCCTTTAGTGGAAGGCTTGAGGTGAATAAATAGCCTCACACATAAGCTGCCAGTCAGCCAGCTAGCTAGTTATTTCGGCTTCTTTTTTGAGCCGTGGTTCAGCCGGTGGAGTAACCCACGGTTCTCTTGGAGGAAGCCTTCAACAATTTGAGTTGGGTTCTTCTCAGGTTCGCCCACTTTTAAGCCACCCCGCTATCTCCTCAAAAGTGTATTGGCGTAGGGCCTTTAAAAACCTTAATGTTTCATCCTCTTCATATCTCCGTTTCACCTCAACCCCGTTCATGGAGAGGAAGGTGTGGGTTACGGTGAAGGCTGTTCTCTTGTTGGCGTCTTCAAAAAGAGGGGTTGTAGCCAGTTCTCTCAGCAGAATGGCAGCCTCCATGTATGTGTCCTCTTCCTCTTTCATTTTGTCAAGGATCACGTTTAAGATGGAGTCGAAAAACCTTTTTTGGCGGATGCCTTTATGGCCTCCGAACTCAGTTAACATGCGTTCGTGAACCATTAGGATGAAGCTTTTATCAGGGTACCAAACCATTTTTCAATTTCCCCTTTAGCTAACCAGCTTCTCCAGTTCTTCCAACTTCTCTTCAGTCTTCCTTATCCGGCTCTGCAGGCGTGTGTTCTCCAGCTCCACCTTCGCAACCCTGCTCTTAAGGTCAAGGTTCTTAGAGGTCACGTCAGAAAGCGATTGAAACGATAGGCATCACGGAGCAGAGCCTTGGCTTCATTCTGATTTAGGGGAATTAGGCTTCTTGATAGACCTTCCATATCTCTCTCCAATAACCTTAATTCCAGTGGTAATTGTAAAGAGGTATCAAAAGGGCTATTCTGGAACTAGCTTAAATTTAAATTAGGTTAGATTTAAAGAAGTTTGTTGACCTCGAAAGTTAAAGTGAGGCAGATAATATCAAAAGAAGGATGGAGAACTTAAAGCTAGGTTAAAGAAATTGAGTTCTGAAGAGTCTACTGGTAGCGAAAAGGAAGAGGCTGAAGAGTTAGCTGAAAAGGTGCCCCTGAAAAAAGAGGCGCGCGTAAAAAAGGACACTACACCTGTTAAGGACTTTGAGACTGGTGTAGAGGGACTGGACGATGCGCTTGGGGGTGGGTTGCCAAACAGGAGTCTCCTCCTCCTCATCGGTGCCCCAGGCTCCCACTACACTACCTTCGCCCAACAGATCCTCTATAATCGTGCTCTTAGGGGCGAAAAAGTGGCTTACTACCTAGTTGAAACCCCAAGTTTCGATGTTATGGAAGACATGGCTGTTTACAAGTGGGAGTTGGATAAGTACATTAAGAATGAGTCATGGGTATTCATCAACCTTCTAACCCCGGATATGCAGGAGTTAGCGGAATTGTCGCCTTCCAAATCTTCTGAATCTAAGGTCATCCTCAGCCAATCCTTGGCTACCCTGAAAAAGGACTTTCTCAGTAGGGCTAAAGATGGAAGGTGGACAGCGTTGCATGCTTCTCATCTTCTGCTACGTTATGACTTCAGGGATGTCTTGGATGCGTTTTTATATATGCGGCTAGTGACTCGTCATCACGCTGGGGTGCACTTCATACTTGTGCCGACAGAGGTTCATGAAGAGCAGAAGATTAACTCCCTGAAGCATTTGGCAGACGGGGTGTTCGAATTTTCAATGCAGGAGAGGGGTAGGGAATATGAGGGCGTCTTCACGGTTACCAAGCTGAGGAGAACCATCCACAAGACTAAAACCTACTCGTTCCTCCTCTCCGACAAAGGCATGTACATAGAGCGGGCTGAGAGGATAACTTAACTCATGAATCTTAAATTTTTGACAAAAAAGGTAGTCTATCGAAGAGGCGTGACAGAACAGCTTATGTATATCTAATTCCACGTAGATCGGGGGTATTAGGGAACTGTTTAAACGTGGAAAGAAAAAAAAGAAGGCAAAGGTTGGGGAGGTGAAAACCGAACCAGTCTTGCCTAAGGTTACAGCTAAAATTATTGAGGTTCACTCCATATCCCCCCCTTACGCTCATGTTTCAATCGCTAGAGATGAGCAGGGAAGATATCAATACATCGCCATAGAGTCTTCCTTAGATGAGCATGAGAAGGAAAATATAGAGAGATTAAAAGAGATACTTGCTGAGGAACTGGACGTAGCTGCAGGCGAATTTGGAAGCTACCAAGAGCGGGAGGAATTCCTACGAGACAAGATTAAAGGCGTCATTAAACGGTATAAGTTTAAGCTCAGCCCTGAAGCAACGGATAAGCTAACCTACTATCTGATTCGAGATTTTGTCCACTTCGGTAAAATTGAGCTTCTCATGCGGGATCATATGATAGAGGATATCTCTTGTGACGGACCGAAGATTCCCATCTATGCTTGGCATAGAAAATATGAATCAATACCCACTAACGTTGTCTTTGGATCTGCACGAGAGCTCGACAGGTTTGTAGTGCGGTTGTCCTACCTAGCGGGGCGGCATGTCTCTGTCGCTCAACCTATAGTAGATGGCACCCTCCCAGATGGAAGCCGACTTAACGCAACTTTCGGCTCTGAGATCACTAAGATGGGAAGCAGCTTCACTATACGTAAGTTTAAAGCAGATCCCTTGACCATCACAGACTTGGTAGCATTTAACACAATTTCACCTGAAATAGGCGCCTACCTTTGGTTTCTTGTAGAGAACAAGGCTTCTGTGCTGATTTCCGGGGATGTTGCTTCCGGGAAGACCACCTTCCTAAACTGTATAGCCACATTCATCCGCCCTGAGCTTAAAATAGTGACAATCGAAGATACCGCTGAACTTAACATTCCGCATGAAAATATTATTCAAGCCCTCACTCGTTCAGGGTTTGGTGTCGCTGGGGCGGCAGCGGAGATAAGCCTGTTCGACTTGCTGAAGAACGCCATGAGGCAGAGGCCCGACTATATTATAGTTGGTGAGATCCGTGGAAAAGAAGCCTATACGTTGTCTCAGGCTATAGCAACAGGTCACGGCGGCTTTGGCACAATTCACGGTGACTCTGTTCAATCTGTCATCTATCGCTTAGAGTCCAAGCCTATGGATATCCCTCGCAACCTCATCACCGGCATCGACGCAATCGTGGTTTTAAGTAGGACTAAGGTTGGTGGGAGACCTGTTAGACGCATGATGAACTGCACTGAACTAATTGGCATAGACACTGGGACAAAGGAACTGTTAACCAACCCAATTTTCGCTTGGAATCCTGAAAATGATTCATTTATTCGTGAAGCTAGGAGCCCCTTCATAAAGCGTATTCTGCCCTCTAAGGGCTTGACTGAAAAGCAGGTCATGGAGGACTTGGAGACGAGGGCAAAAATCCTCAAATGGATGGTTGGGCAGGACATCAGACGCTACTTAGAGGTATCTAAAATCATCCGCCAATTCTACGTTGATCCCAAACGTTTTCATACGAAAGCTATGTATGGTCTTGAAGCATGAGCGGCTCCAAGAAGAAAGTTAAATCAAAGAAGCCTAAACAGGCCAAAGCTGGAGAGAGTAAATTTGACGGCTTCCTTGAGAAGCCTTGGTTTGCCCCATACGTCTTCTTGTCTCCGAGGATTGGCCCAATTATCCGCCGTTTTAAAGGTTTGAGGAACCGTTTTGTTAGGGCTAATCTGCCTGTCGATTTTGGTGCTTATGTAAGTTTCCTTTTATTCGGCACGATTATGGCTTTCGCTGTTACCCTAGGAGTGACTGCGAGCATAAATCTGTTCATTCTCGAGACGCCGGTAAACTATTTTATGGGTGTAGCCTTCCCATTCTTGACTTTGCCTCTGCTGATCTCAGCGTTTTCAGCCGGGGTAGCTTTCCTCTCCGTATATATTTATCCCTCCTACGTGATCCGTGATAGGAAAGGGAAGATAGAGGCGTCCCTTCTCTACGCTGTCAGTTACATGTCTATTTTAGCCACAACAGGCACGTCCCCTGAAAGGATTTTCAGGTCTCTTGCCACTAAGCCTGATATTCAGGGAGTTTGTGACCAGGCTAAGTTAATTGTGAGGGATATAGATATGTTTGGAATGGACTTTGTTTCAGCTTTAAATAACGGCGTCCAAAGGTCTCCATCCAAACTGTTCGCTAGCCTACTAGAGGGGTTCGTTTCTATCATTTATTCTGGCGGCGACCTGTATAAATATCTTAAGATAAGGACTGATGAGTTAACCAAGCGGCAGACGAGCATTGTGAAGGCTTTCACCGAAAGATTGGGCCTGCTAGCTGAGTCTGCTGTGGCGATCATCGCTGTGTTCCCGTTGGTATTCCTCATAAGCTTCAGTGTGGCTTCTCTCCTGCCAAGTGGTGGCATGTTAACAGATCCCATGTTCGCTTACGCTGTAGTTTACCTCATACTGCCCCTCCTCTGCTTGATATTTCTCGGCGCGCTGAGAACAGGCATCCCTAAAACGTGACACCTCATGATAACAAAAAAGACCTTAACAATAGGTTGGGCTGCCTCAGGCCTCGCAGGATTTATACTAATATTCCTATCCCTGTTTGGCCCCAGCCTTCTAGGTTTACCAGTATTCCTGCCAGCTTACCTAGGCCTCCTATGGATCGATAAGATCATACTCATCGCTGTCATAATCCTAGTGTTGCCGCCAGGCATCCTCCACCATCTTAAATGGCGGTCGGAGAATGCTGTGGACAGAAATCTGCCGAATTTTCTGAGGGATGTAGCTAACGCGCAGTATACTGGAATGACCTTCATTCGGGCATTAGAATATTCCGCTGAGAAAGATTACGGCCCCCTCTCCGAGCATCTCAAGTGGGCTTTGGCTAAAGTATCGTGGGGGATACCCTATGAAGAGGCCTTGCAAGCGATGGCCGACCACATCGGCACGCCTTTGGTGCAGAGGGCGACGATGTTCGTCATTGAAGCTGGGAGAGCTGGCGGGAACATCCAAGAGACTATGGAGTCGATTGCTAAGTACATCAGAGAGCTTGAGGACTTGAACCGGGAGAGGTTGACAACAATGAAACCTAACATCTACATAGTCTATGTCGGCTTCTTAGTCATGATTGTAACAGTGGTGCTGGTTTACAACACGTTCATAGTTACCTTGCTAACTCAGGAGTTCGGCGGTGGTTTAGGGACATTTGGGCCTCAAACTTCACCTATCACCCAGCTTATGTATCTGAAAATCTACTTTCACACATCTGCCATAGTTGCCTTCTTCGGGGGACTTATTGCCGGACAGATGGGTGAGGATGATGCCACGAACGGGTTAAAACACTCCGTGATAATGATGGTAATAACGCTGGCCACATTCACGTTTTTCATGGCTTAGCATTAGGTAGGAAGATGTTGCCCTAATAAATTTCTCTTGGATTTTATTTCTATTTGCATCTGTGAACGTATCCAGTAGCGTTCTACTTTCCAGAATCATGGCGAGTTCCCTTTGAACTGTAATGCTGCCTGCGGCAGTGACGACGCCCATCTAAGAATTACCGTTACCACTTGGCTAACGGCTTTCCTTCCGTTAGACCAATTAACATACAAATGTCTGGCGGTTCTTAGCTTTAGGGGCGAGTTAAAGTTTACGTCGCTTTTCAATGCCTTTAAGGCTTTCCTTAATGGTTTGAAGTGCTTCTAGCTGTTTCTCATGTAACTTTCTCTGATTGGATATATTCTTCCTCAAAACAGGTATGACGGTGTTAACTATGGTGATGAAGTTTTCGGTTGAAAGTGCCTTCACCTCATGGAAGGAGGATATGCCCGCCTTATGTCCCTCTCCTCCCTTCTTCCTAACAACCAGAACGCCTGAACGGTCAAGTGAGACGGACTCTACGTCCTTCCCCTTAACTTCAGGAATGTTGCTGTAAACCGAAGATGCAAGCTCAATAGACTCCACATCCGCATGATTCATTATTATTCTCAGAAGGTCGAGGATGTCTAGTTTCAGCCTGTAGATCATTTCTCTAGCGCTGTGGATTGTTTCAATATCCTCTATAACTACCTTCAAATGCTCGATGAGGGCCTCAAACTCAGCCTCGTAGGATGACATCTCTCTCACCAACCATTCGGTTAAGTTACTTATTAAAATATTCTTGAAGAGGCTCCTCCAGAAGCGAGCGGTCGGCTTTGCATTCGTGAACCACGGCTATGCCTGCAAGTCCCTTAGCCTCCTCATGTAGGTAGTCAAGTTTCTCCCCTATGAGGAACAGATAGATCTTGCCATATCTTGCAAGTGCCTCAAGTATGCCCTGCGCGCTCTCTCCGTCCCATACCCCCCCGTCCGTGAAAATGAATGTGTTCTGGTAGGCTGTATCCTCCGCAGTTCTTAGAGCTGTTAGCAGAGCTGGTACTATGTTGGTGTAGCCTGAAGGCTCAATGGATATGACTATATCTTCCACGCCTTCATAGTCCTGAGTATGCCTCCTTATGTGTTCCTCGTCAACGTTGGAGCTGAAGGGTATAAATGTCAAATTGTCGGACATGAACCTGCAGGCTTCGATAAGGCAGAAGACGGCTTCCCTGATAGAATTTATTTTGTTACCCATCGCTGTAGACCCTGAGGTGTCCATGAGTACGCATACGTTGGCGGCCTCCCTTTTCTGCGTGAACTCAAACCTCTTCATGGCGAAAATGCCGGGGACAAACATCCCGTACATTCGGTAGGTGTCAGGTATAGACAGCGATTTAATGTTGTCACCGATTTTCCAAGCGCCCATTGGGGGAGGCACATGCTGTGTTCGAAATCCTCTGAGATCCATGGCGACTTCGATGAACACGTTGCTTAAGTAGAGTTTTGTCATATTTCTGAGGAGATGCCTTCTCTCCCTCTGCGTTAGCATTGTATCCCGCCGACTCATCGAGTCTAATGTATCTTGGAGAAATCGTCTGTATCTTATTCTGTCACCTACGTTTACAGGAATATGTTGCTCCTTAAGTTTGCTTATGAATTGTGAAACGACATCATCTGCCTTTTCCGTTTTATACAGCATCTTATTTTTAGGGTAGCGAGCTAAGGCTTGCAGCTGCCCGATGTCCTCCTTGAGGAAATCGTCAAACCTCTTAGCCTCTTCCTCAAACTCAAGTGACGAGGTTAAGCAGAGAGGGGAAGAGTCTAAAAACTGCTTAAGCCTAGTGGGGGTCGCGCCCAAAGAAACTATCGTTCTTAGAATATTGTCTGTCTTCTCCGCGGATATGGCGAAGGGAGGTGTCTCCTCTGAAACTGAACCGTGGGTTAAGGGGCCTTGGAGAACTTTCCTCTCCCTCTGGGAGCGGATTTCCTCTGGCAGGCTGTCGAGCAGAAGCCTTAGCTTGGTTTCAGGCTCCACACGCCTCTCGAAAAGTATCTCATATGTTTCTGCCTCCTTTTTTTCAGGGGCTTTTACTCTGCTGCCAAGCAGTGGTTTGGTGACGTTGACGAAGAAGGTTGTAAGCGGGTCTTTAGTGTCCTTTAGATATTCAAGCCTGTATCTGAAGAACTTGGGATATATTGATGGCTCATTTTCCAGTAGGGTTCTGTCAACTAGCGCACTGGAAAACATGCCTACCAAGGTTTTGGGGAGCTGTATACCCTTATCCCATGCCAAGTAAATCCAGTTGAGAAGCCTCTCCAA
>DAOVDL010000090.1 GCA_030669485.1 Candidatus Bathyarchaeota archaeon | reverse complement strand
TAAAAGGATTCACCCTAGAGCCTTGGAGCCAGGAATGGATGCGGCTATACCCATAAGGATAAGAAATTCTTTCAACCCTAAGAATCTTGGCACATTGATAACCAATGAGCAAAGAGTGGAAAAAGGCTCAATTGTTAAGGCGATCACCCTTATCAGAAAGGTTGCAACTGTTACTGTCAGCGGAACCGCGATGGCTGGAAAACCGGGTGTGGCAGCCAAACTTTTCAGCCTTTTAGCTGAGAAGAACGTAAATGTGCTGATGATCTCTCAAGCTTCATCAGAGGTTAATATCTCATTTGTCATTCTCAGAGACGCCGTTGATGACATCATAAATACGCTTGACATGAACCTTCTGGGTGGAGACTTCGCTCAAGACATAAAGACTGAGACGGATGTATGCATTATAGCCCTTGTAGGCACGGGAATGCGAGGCACCCCTGGCATCGCAGCTAGAATCTTCAATGCTGTGGGAAAGAAGAACATAAACATTCGGATGATAGCACAGGGTTCCTCCGAACTGAACGTCTCCTTTGTCGTTAAGGAGACTGATGGTGAAGCTGCGGTGAAGGCTCTACATAAAGAGTTCAACCTTGGAAAAAAGTAAATTAAATTGTTCTAATGTGTAGAACGTTCAACCTTCTTAAGGAGGGAAAGTGGATTGCTTTTAACTACCTTTTTTGCCTCATTCTCAGTCAACCCCGCACCAAGAGCTACACTGTAGGCCTGTTGCTGCGTAATGAAGTCATCTGGGGAATGAAGGTCAGTGTTGACCAGTAACTTCGCTCCCGATTCAGATGCAACTCTAGCAACGTGACCGTTAGAGAGGCAGTGACCTCTCCGAGCTGAGAGTTCCAAGTAGACACCATTTCTTGCAGCCAGTTTACAATCCTTGGAAGTTATGAGTCCTGGGTGCGCCAAAATATCTGTTTCCTTGCACAGTAGTGCAGCGTGGTTAGTTCCTGGTGCAACTGGCTCAGCGAGGGTTTCACCGTGGACTATGATAATTTGTGCCCCGCGTTTCCTTGCCTCCGAAGCTAGAGAGGGGATCGTTGCGGGGGGAATATGGGTAAGTTCAACGCCACAGTAGAGTTTAGTCTTTGAATGGGGGTTAAGCTTTCTTACCGCCTCGACGAGCATCTTGATAACCGACTTTAGGTTTGAGGCATCAGCATGCTCGGTTACAGCGATAGCCTCGTAGTTGAGAGCCTCAGCTCTACGCAGGATCTCGCTTGGAAGAAGCTCTCCGTCGCCTAACAAGGTATGGGTATGTAGATCTATTCTTTTTCCCAAATTGCTCATTTTTCAGCTTCCTCCAGCTCAAGAAGTTTTTCTCCTTTAATCTTGCGGTAGAAACATGTTCTGTGGCCTGTATGACAGGCTTTGCCCACTTGATGGGCTTTAAGAAGCAAAGTGTCAGCATCACAGTCTACATATGCCTCCTTCAGATTCTGGAAATGCCCTGAGGTTTCTCCTTTCAACCAAAGTTTTTTGCGGCTAGTACTCCAGTAATGGATCCTTCCCGTCGTCAGAGTTTTCATAACTGCTTCCTTGTTGGCAAATGCGACCATCAGAACCTCCGCTGTTTCTACATCTTGAGCTACAACTACAACTAGACCGTTATGTCTGTAGTTCAGGCTTTCCGCGATCTCCTCCGCAGTCTTCTGTGTTAAAGGAACCCAGCGATTGTCGATCTTGGGCTTATCCATCGCCTTGCTTTTCCTCCTTCTGCTTGAACCGCTCCTCAACTGCCTGACGGTGGCTTTTCAACCCCTCCACCTCTGCCAACGTTACAATTGTCTCCCTTAAACTCTCTAATCCTTTACGGGTGAGGGCTTGGACGTTAGTTACCTTTAGGAAGTCTTGAACTGTTATACCGGAGTTAAAGTGTGCAGAACCTCCGGTGGGGAGGACATGGCAGGGACCTACTGCATAGTCCGTTGCAGCTACTGGGGTATATGAACCAATGGAGATTGAACCAGCGTTCTCTACAAGAGGCAGAACTTCCTCAGGTTTCTGGGTCATTATCTCCAAGTGTTCCGGTGCAAACCTGTTTGTGAATGCAACAGCCGCCCCAAGGCTCTTGGCTGTAAGTATAGCCCCATACCTAGACAGCGCACTATCTTGAGTTGCTACTAAAGTGGAGGCAGCCATCCGTTTCTTAACCTCCTCTGCAAGACGTTTTGAGGTCGTAACAAGAACGGAAGCTGAAAAAGGGTCGTGTTCAGCTTGAGAAAGCATATCGGCTAGGATGAAATTGGGGTTAGCGCTATCGTCTGCGAGGATCAGAATTTCTGATGGCCCTGCCACGAAGTCGACTCCCACTTTGCCCTCGCTGTATACAAGCATCTTAGCTGAAGTTACATACAGGTTCCCGGGTCCAACGATTTTTTCAACGGAAGGTATAGTGTCGGTGCCGTAAGCCATTGCACCTATCGCTTGAACACCACCCACACGGTATATACCATCTACCCCCGCCAATTTAAGTGCTGCAAGGGTTACAGGGTTTATATCTGCTGCTTCACTGTTGGCTGGCGGTGAACATGCAATGAGCCGCTTGACACCAGCGACCTTTGCAGGAATTCCGAGCATCAGCGCGGTGGACGCAAGGGGAGCCCTTCCTCCGGGCACATAGATACCTACAGAGTTCACTGGGTTGAAAATCTGTCTAACATAGATGCCTGCTTCTTTCTTTAGAATCCTTTTGTTGGGCATCTGTAACTTGTGAATCTCTCGTATATTTTTTGCAGCTTTTTTCAATGCCTTCAGTGTAGTTAGGGAGACATCCTTTTCAGCTTGGGAAAGTTCCTCCTCGGTGACTTTCATCTTCTCTTTTGACAGGGTCACTTGGTCATAGAGTCGTGTGTATCGTAGAACCGCTCGGTCGCCTTGCCGTTTAACATCATTCAGAATATCCTGAACCGAGTTTCGCACAGCCTCTAGCTTAAGCTTGTTCCTTTCAATTAGATTTCTAAGCTTATACTCGTCAAGTTCACTTAAGCTAACAGGACCGATCATAGGTTTCACCCCGTTCAATAGGCTTCATATCATGCCTTTCAGACTTGGAACCACATTTCTGTCACTGCCCACGATTCTCACAGCCTCGGCTAAGGATCTCCCTACTGCCTTGAACGATGCTTCAGCCTTGTGGTGATCATTAACCCCGCGGAATGCAAAGACATGTAGGTTAAAATGTCCAGCCTTTGCCATAGATTCAAGAAAGTGGTTTATCATCTCCGATGACATATCCCCAACTTTATGGTACTTGAATTCTAGGTTCGTGTCGAAGTGGCTTCGACCTGAAAGATCTACAGCTACCATTACCAAAGTGTCATCCATGGGAACAATTGCGCTACCAAACCTGTTTATCCCCTTCTTGGCTCCCAAGGCTTTCTCTAGAGCTTGCCCAAGGACTAATCCTACATCTTCCACCAGATGGTGATCATCAACGATGACTATTTCCTCCCCAACCAAGTCTAGGTCGAAGCGACTGTGGAAGACGAATGATCTGATAAGGTGATCAAAAAAAGGTCTACCAGTCTTCACTTTACATTTACCTGAACCCTCTAAGACCAACTCAGTCTTGATGACAGTTTCATTAGTTTTACGTTCAACTTCAGCTCTACGCAATTCCTACCACTTCCATTGCTTCTTGAAGAGTAAATTTTCCCTTGTAAAGGGCCATCCCGATTACCACCCCTTTGACCCCCGTCTCTGTTAACCTCAACAGGTCTTGAATAGAAGATATACCACCCGCATATATAATAGGAATTCTGGTCGCTTGGACTAACCGTTTGATATCTCTAACTTGAACCCCTCTTAGGGTACCCTCGACCTCCACATCAGTGTAAAGAAAGCCTCCTACACCGATATTCTCAAACTTGTTTAGAAGTGTCTGTGTGGGCTGCCCTGTATCCTTGGTCCACCCATCTGTTAGAACGCTTCCCTGTTTCGAGTCTATTGCCACAATAAGGCGGTCTGGCAGAATATTTTCTGCTAACTCCGCGACGAAGCTGGGGCGTTCCACTGCAGCTGTTCCAAGGATTACCCATCGTGCCCCTGCCTTTAGCAGGAAGTCTGCATACTCCTTTGACCTTACTCCTCCCCCTACCGCCGCAGGTATTTTCAACACCTCCAATATTCTCTGAACTATTC
>DAOVDL010000109.1 GCA_030669485.1 Candidatus Bathyarchaeota archaeon | reverse complement strand
TGGTGCTCCACCATTCTCAACACCAAGTACATGCCTATAAGGACGCCGGCAACAGCTCCTAGGAAGGGAGCCACTCCGAAGAAGATTAGGGCGTGGGATGTTAGCATGGAGTAGAAGACTAGGTCGCCTAACCCGATCTTCAGCTCTCCATAAGTGAATATGAATGCTGAGAGACCGCCCTCCTCATCACTCAGGCTCTTAGCCATCTTTCCGAGGGGGCCCTTGAAGACCGCGAAGACATCGTAGGCGGAGAGGGCTAGGAGGATCGCCACGGCGCTCAACGTTGGGATGGCGTAACCTAAGAGGGCACCGAGGCCCGCGGAGACGGCTAGCGTTACTCCCCTCAGAAGGTTCCTTCTCCTCCCAAGCACCGCATAGAGCGCTACCATGACCGCGGTGGCGTATGCTGCTGCAATTAGGGGGGTAACCATAAGTAACTCACCCCACCCAGCTAGGGCAAGACCGGCTGTAAAGTAGACATCCGTTAGGGTGAAAGCCACCAACGCATAGACTAGGGCGGTTAGACATTTGAGTGCTTTGACAAGCCTCGCCTTGGTTACAAGGTAGACCATAGTTCCTGCCAGCCCTATTGCCACTACAAAGTATAGGGCGTTCAAAGCAGGGCCGGGGCCCGTCTCCGCGCAGGGTGTGACGGTGAAGAAGGCTTCTCCATAGGTGTGGGTTAAGGTTAAGGCGCATAGGGTTGAAGCCGCCAAGACCAGTAAGGGGGGTAGCAGATACTTAGGTCTAGCCTTGAAAGTGCTCAACTGCTCGTTTCACCTAAGGTTTAGAGAACCCTCTTACGGTACAGAACCACCATTCTTCAGGTCTGTGCCGCTGATGTGGTTGGAGAAATGAAGAGTGCGGGTGTTTCCTTATCCACAGGTTGAGCATGAGCCACATGAACTACATGAGTCACATGAGCTGGAGCCGCATACCATATGGTTTCCATCGTAAAGTTTCGCCCAACATTCTTGGCAGACCATGATCTTGCCCCGCTTTTTATGGTTGGCTGAAAATAGGCTTAGGTCTTCACCGTTTTTTCCACAAAGTTTACACTCACCCATCTTAACACGCTTCCTTTATTTTCCAATGTTGGCATTCACTTAAAAAGATGTTTTCGCTCCACTTTTCCCTAGATGAGATAGCCTCAGTTAATTTACGGCGTCCCATAAGCGTCGATGTTTAAATCTTTGTTGAGCCTTCAGGAAGCTGGTTAGGTCAACGGTTGAGGGTTCCGCCTGCTACAGTCCACATGATGTGCTTGGGTTAAACAGTCCTAAGCCCTAGTTTACTGGACTCTTCTACCAGCGTCCCTTAATGCCGAAGAGTTCCTCCAAGTATCCCCTCATTCTTACAAAGGCGTAGAAGGGCCTGTAGAAGAGGACAGCGGCGGGGGCGTAGATCGCCTCTTTCAAGTCTACTCTCCTCCGTGAGACCGTTCCTGCGGCTGCCATAGTAACCAGCTCAAGGTAGAAGTATAACACGGCATACATGATTAGAAGATGCTGCCAAGCCCAAGGGAAAAAGAGAAGGATGAAGAAGAGGCCGAAAATCCTTGCGAAGAGGGCAACTATATCCATAGCAATCATGTCAGGCATCCCCAAAACACCGGCCACCCCGAAGATTCGGTTCATTAGGTTTCGATGTTTAACTACTTCCTGAATCTGACCGCGCGCCCATCTTACCCGCTGCCGCACCCAAGCGTGCCAAGTCTCAGGGACAAATGTCCAAGCCACTGCATCAGGAGCGAAGCCTACACGGCCACGAACCTTATGAAGCTTCAGCGCAACATCGAAATCTTCGGTGAAGGTATCTGCATCGAAGCTCCCGAGAGACCGCAGGTAGGCGGCACGTGTTGCCGTTAAGGATCCAGGTAGGATTAACAGGGTTCTTGAGAAGGCTTGGAAGCGACGACCCATCTCGAAGGCAGTAAGGTACTCGTAGGCCTGCAACTTTGAGAGGAAGTTAGGTTTATTGAAGACTCGGACGTTCCCCGCCATTCCCACAACCTTTGGGTCTTCAAAATACTTCACAAGTTGCCGGATGGCATCCCGCTCGATCAGGGTGTCCGCGTCCATCGTGACTATTATCTCACCGTGAGCCCAGAAGATCCCGTAGTTGATGGCGTAGGTCTTCTTCCCGTAGCCCATAGGTCTACGTATAAGCTTTATCTGCTCTCTTTTTTCATAGATTTCTGCGATCTCGCAGGTTCTGTCAGTTGAGCCGTCATCGACTACTATTATCTCTTTCGACGGATAGTCGACTTCGAGTAAGGTTTCAATTGAACGTGCAATAATCGCCTCCTCGTTGTGGGCAGGAAGTATGATGGACACCGTTGGAAGGTAGTTGGGGTTGAAGGTACGTGGCCGCAGTTGATAGTAAAGCCGCTGCATAGGGAGGACTATGGCTTTACCTATATTGCGTGATGCATCGATGACAAGTGCGAAGCTCAGGAATATGAGAACCTCAATTATGCTTACCCCCAAGGCTGCACCTACAGCTATTATCATGTATCCTATGAATAGCGTTGAGGCGATTATGACTAGTAACATAAAAACTGTGAATAGCACTGCCCGTAGGCTGGCCTTCTCCCTGTAGATTGATGGAATAGCCTCGGCTACAGTCTTCCCCTTCGGCTCCCCCACCGCCTTCTGTGAGGGATTCTCAAGCTTCTCAGATTCCATGCCTCTACAATTCTATTATGGAGATTCCTATAAAATAAAGCAGATGTCGCCAAACACCCATGCAGAAGAACAGTATGCAGTTGCAGGTTTACCTTTACGTATATATAGAGATGTGGAATAATTCGATAGTGAACCGTATTTTTATCTATCCCGTGTATGAAGTTTCCCTACGCTTGCTCCCCAACGGTTTCTTTGTCGTAGCCTACAACAGGCTGCATAGCCAACGCATATCGGCTCTGGTAGCGGGTCATAAGCACTAAAACGTTTACAGCGGTTATGCCTAAGAGCGCGGGGGGGATGAATAACCCCACCGCGAAAGATGCAATTAAGAGTATTGTAAAAAAGGCTACCGCAACCCAGTCTACACTATTATAGAGAGAATTAGTTCCGTAAGATGTAGGTGAGTAGGAGTTAGCCAATGGGTCTCTCCTCCATCTAATATGTAGACCGCAGCATTAAATAAAGTTTGATAAACAGGGTTAATATGAGGTTTTTTTCTCCCTCCGCTTGGCTACTGCCCAGGAGATCTTCGCGAGGACGACAACGGCGATGCAACATATGACTATGTATATCACGGTGAAGTAGATGGGCTCCGGTGTGAAGCTGACGAGTGAGATCAGGTAGACCATGAACAGTATTAGAGCGATGCCCAGAAACCAGAAGAAAGCCGCCGCTAGGCCCGTCCTAACCTGTGCAGCTCGGCCGTTTCTTTTGGCTAACATATTCGCAACATACCTTTCCCTATTTTTTAAGGTATTATCAAAAGGAGGACTGATACAGTTGCGGTGCTGAGTTGAGAGTAAATCCTCGTCTTCACAACTCTTATTATGGAACACTAAACGTTAAAAGTTTTAAAGGGAGAAGTGTTGCCTTCATGTCAAGTCCACGCATGGTATCAGCTTTGAAGGTTTCGATCCTTCTTGCCAGCGTTCTCATTGCCTTCTTCGATGACCTTCGAGAAATCTTCAGCCTAACCGTTACGGTTGACTTCCACCAGTACCTGCTGATAATTCCCGCGGTTGCTGTCTACTCTGCTTATCGACGGCGAGGTAGCTTCAAAGTCATGGCGTTGCAGCCTTGGCGGGGTCAAGGCTACAGCTTCGTAGCCATATCTCTTATGGTTGCA
>DAOVDL010000141.1 GCA_030669485.1 Candidatus Bathyarchaeota archaeon | reverse complement strand
CTTGAAGGCGTTCAGAAAGCTTAGACCGTTCTTCACGTTGGCCTCGATGAGGTGGGCTATGACCTCTGTGTCGGTCTTGGATACGAAGCGGTGACCTCTCTCAATAAGCTCCTTTCTAAGCTCATTGAAGTTCTCGATGATACCGTTGTGAATTACGGCCACCCGACCTTCACAGTCTAGGTGGGGGTGCGCGTTCACCTTTAAGGGGGCACCATGTGTTGCCCAGCGGGTGTGACCGATTCCAATCTTGCCTGGGAGGTCATCTAGATTGAGGGCCTTGTGGATCTCATCGATCTTTCCAGCATCCTTCTTGACGGAGAGTTTTCTGTTGCTCACCGTGGCGATGCCTACGGAGTCGTAGCCGCGGTACTCCAGCAATTTGAGGGATGAGCGGATTAGGGGGGCTGCTTTACCTGTTTTTAGAGCACATCCGAAGATGCCGCACATAGTTGAGGTCTCCTTGAACTCTATGTCTATGTTAACTAATAGGCTTCGGGGATAGAATTAAACCTTAGCTTACACAAGGGCGGGTGGGGTCGGGAGTTGGTCACGGAGGCGGCTCTTCATGGATCTTAGAGTTTCGCCTCGAAGACGCATTCACTGTCCCCCTTGGCGAAACATTTTACCTCGCTAACAGGTACCTCCCGTTTGAAGATGTAGCTCAACGCACCTGTCAAATGCCCTCGGATTATGTAGCATACTGGCTTGAGGGTTCTGCTGTGGTTTAGAGCCTCAAAGGAATTTCTGACCACAATGGAGCATGTTGTCTTTTTGAGATCTACATCTTGGAACTTGAAGTTTCCCCAACCCATTGCCTCGTAAATTTGAGAGAGAGCGTTGAGCAGGGTTTCCTCATTGTTCACTCCGAGGTCTTTGAGGGACTTGGCATCATCCCTCCCCACTGCCTTGAAGGCGTTGAAGAGAAGGTAGTCGGCTCCAGACTGAAGTAGCCCTCCTAGTTGCGACTTCAGGGTTCTGATGCTGGAGAGGGGGAAGGATATGGTTCTCTGCCTATAGAGTGTGGCGTAGAGTTGAATCATGTGGGTCTGAGGGCTTTCAATTTTTCTCAACTTGGACAAAGTTGCTTACCTTTCCATGCTTTCCTTTTTAGCCATGAGGTGATCGGCAAGCTCATTGATCCTCTTGGTGAAGGGGCTGTAAGGATGGTCTTGGATGAATATTCCCCCCTTACTGGCCGAGGTCATCAGCTCCTCATCGAAGGGCATAACTGCCAGGACAGGGGTTTTGAACGCATTTTGGAGGTTGCTCCTCACCTTGGATTCGGGAAGACCGCTTTGAGCGAAGTTAAGGATCACGCTTGTAGGCTTATGCAGCGCGCCAGTGACCTCCAGTGTGATCATGGTTCCAGTGTAATGCTGGGTGTCATCTCTCATCACGGTTAGAATCTCATCGCAGGAGGCTAACGCTAGGAGAGTTGCCTCCATTAGACCAGGGTGGGTGTCGACGAGGATCCAGTCTAGGTTATAGTGGTTTGCAACATCATTTGCCGCCTTGTTGAACTGAACAACTTCGTAGCCCCTCTTGAAGAGGCTCATTATCTCTTGGGCGTCAAGGCTGGCAGCTACGAAGAGGAGCTTCTTGACCTTCAGCTCCTTGGAGAGATCTATAACCATGTCCTCTATGGAGCACTCGTTTCGGAGGTAATTGTTGAACTTGAACCTCATCTCCTCATCTTTGAGACCGTAGATGAGGTGTAGGCCAGGGGCCACGAGGTCTAGGTCGAAGACTCCTACCGATTGCCCTCTGGAGGCTAGAGCAACTGATAGGTTGGCTACGATGTTGCTCTTACCGGTTCCACCCTTGAAGGAATGTACAGCTAGCTTCACTTCTTATCTCACCTTTCTATCTTTACTTTTCATCGCTCTTTTTATCTTTTGTCTTATCTTTCCCCAACTGCTCCCTGAGGGATCTGAAGAACTCGCTCTCTTTAACCTCCTCAACCACTTTTTTCGCGCGCTCCCTGTCAACACGCATTTCGGTGGGGGGTGGCAGAAGCTTCTTAATGGAGTCCAACAGCATGTAGATGTTCTCACCTTCAGCAACCTGAATATTGTAGGTTTTCGCCAACCGCTGTGCATTCTCCGTGAAACGAGGCATAACCAGCAACAGAACTTGGGCCAGAGTTGTGTCTATGGCTTTGGCGAAGAGGGAGATAATTGGAGCTACGCCCACAGCGTCGCTGCTTACCGCTACATCAGCGACGAATTTCACAGTAGGCTCTTTATCTGTTTGAGATTGTATCATGAGGTCGAACTGATGTTCGGTTCCTGAGTGCCCCCTTAACATCGCAGGGCTTATGATGGTGTACCCAAGCTTCTCACAGAGATCCTTGATTGGAAGGAGGGAGAAGACATACTGATTTATCTCATCTCTTAGAGAGGAGTTAAGGCTATAGGAGGAAAATTCACGGTGTTTTATCCTGTCCAGATCATCTTCGTGGCCGCAGGTGAGGCACTGCACCCTCATCGTGGGTGTGGTGGTGTACTCCCCACAGTCTAGACAGCGAGTCATGTCGAGTTTCCGGTAATCCACCCCTACAAGCCTGATGGGTTTATTGCATTTGGGACATATCATTGTCCCTACCCCTCTCTGGAAAGAGATCTCAAAGTCCAGATGACCACAGGTTAGATGTTCGATCACTGTTCCACTGGTCAGATGGACGGATTTACATTTGGGGCAGAATGACCGAATGGAGAAGCCAGTGGATTTACAGTCAGGGCAAAAGATCTGACGGTCGCTAAAGGATCTATTTAGGATATAAACATCTGCCATCCTTTCTAGGAGGTCAAACGTGTCTTTTGAGTCCATCCCCGTGACCTGCTCTGCCACCGTGTACCTGCAGCCTACAGCAGGGTCTCGAAGCGGAGTTATGACCTTCACGTTTCCTTCGAGGAAGAGGTTCAGAATAGTTCTGACAGGTTTGGTTGCATACATGCGGGTGCGTTCAATTGTCACGGCATGTTGCTCTGTTCTTTTAAGGCGTTCTGTAAGCTCAGCTTTAGATCTCTCATATTCTTCATCAGATATCAGCTTGGCTTTGAGCTTGTTCTCCAGCACATGCAGTGACTCTTGAACCTCAGATTTCCGGTCTGAGAAAGAGCTGACTTCCACCATAAGCACCTGAACCGCGTTGAATACGCAACATATATCCTAGTAGAGGGGTAAACCTATTCTGGTTTATACGCAACTCCTTTTAACTTTTCCTACATA
>DAOVDL010000070.1 GCA_030669485.1 Candidatus Bathyarchaeota archaeon | reverse complement strand
GGAGGTAGACGAATTGTTGGAGAAGGCTGGTGTGAAACTTGAGCCAGAAAAGAAGACGAAGAAGCTCACGCAAGCTGAAAGGATCAGCAGCCTCGAGGTCAGGGTCGCAATCCTCGAAGAGAAGCTACAGCACTCCAAGTTCCTAGAGAAGATCGTTTGGGTGCTCCTCGCTACCTCGCTGGGCAAGATCGTCTTGGAAGTCTTCGGGATCTTAGGGTGATCCGTTGGGTAGAGGCAGAAGATGGACGGAAGAGGAGAACCAGATCATCACGGAGATGTACAGCGAAGGTTGTTCAGTCGAAGAGGTCGCTAAAAGACTTCCTGCTAACCGTTCTGTGGGTGCGGTGCAGCGCCAGATCGGACGGTTAGGGCTGAGGAGGGACTCCATTGTCCGGACAATAGAAAAAAACAGTGTACGTACAATAGAAGCAGAAGAAGCGATGAGCAGGGAGGAAGCATTGAACATCCTCTCCACCGCGATCAAACACCTGCAGAAAGGTGGAGAGTTGAAAGACGTGGGGTTCAGTCTGGGTGTGTTAGTCGATTATTTTTTGATTTATTCGTGTTGCTTGATTCAAGTTCTTGAAGAATTACTATTGCGGCTCCAAGTGACGTGTTTAGTCTAACAGATAATTCTTGAGGTGTAATGCTTGGATTCTCTTGTAAGATAGTATCTCGTGTATAAGCTTTATAGTGAGGGTACATAACCATCTTTTGTACCGTTTCAACAAGAATTGGCCATAGTGGATAATCTTTGTGATTTTTAGGATTATTTTTAGTTTTTAATGGTTTAGCTTGCTCTTTGTTTGATGACATGATTTGAAATCTTCCTTTTGTATGTTATAAAAGTAATTTGACTAATGAAAGAAAGGCTTTTATATTGATCATACGTTTTTCTTTGTGTTTGAGGAAGCGTTGTAATTGAGGAATTGCGTTCACACCTAAACGAGATATGATCGTTTTAGTGAGCTTCCTCGCTGAACTGAAAGAATATTTTTTAGGAGTATGATTGACAGTGGTAACTAGGCTTCAAACCCCACGGGGTACAAGGGATTATCTTCCAGAGGAATCATTCAAACGACGTCTCGTTGAGGACTCTTTCCGGAACACTTTTGAGCTCTGGGGCTCCCAAGAGATAAGAACCCCGACCTTCGAGTTCTTTAAGGTCTTATCTACAGGAACAGGCGTTGAACTTGAGGATTCCATGTTCAAGTTTCAAGATAAAAGTGGCAGGTTACTCGCCCTCAGAGCTGAGATGACAGCTTCTATAGCCCGGGTGATCGGAACCCAGCTTCTGAATAGTCCAAAGCCGATTCGCTTATGGTACGTCGCTAACATGTTTCGCTACGACGAACCCCAGGCGGGTAGACAGAGAGAGTTCTGGCAAGCGGGCATCGAGCTGGTTGGAAGCGACCTACCGGAAGCAGATGCTGAAGCCGTATCCTTGATGATTCAAGCACTGCAGAACATTGGCTTGAAAGACGTTAGAGTAGATATTGGGCAGGTTGGAATCTTTAAAGAGATAGTTGAAGAAGCTAGCTTAGACCTTGAGACGGTGAACAAGATCCGTATAAGTATAGACAAGAAGGACCAGCTTGGCTTGGAGGAAGCGTTAGAGACGGCGCAGATAGAAGAGGATATTAAGAAGGTTCTAAGGGTATTGCCAGATCTTAGGGGAGGAGCAGAAGTCTTAGATAAGCTTTCCAACTTGGTCAGCAGCCCTAAGATAGACAAGCTCATCAACGATCTGAAAAAAGTCTTAGATGGCTTGAAAAGCTACAATATCACGGAGGGAGCTGTCACTATCGACCTTGGAATCATCCGTGGCCTCGACTACTACACGGGCGTCGTCTTCGAAGCCTACGTTCCAGAGCTGGGAATAGCTATCGGAGGCGGAGGAAGATACGACGAGCTCATCAGAGAGTTCACAAGTTCCAATATTCCAGCCACGGGCTTCGCCATAGGTGTTGACCGATGCATCATCGCCTTGGATAAACAGAAATTTTCTTATCCGACGACGACAAAAGCCACCGCTTTAATTCTACCTGTTTCTGAGAAGCTTAATAAAGAGGTTAACAAGATTGCCAATCTATTAAGGCAGAAAGAAATTTCCGCAGAGACAGAAATCTCAGGCTGGAACGTGTCCAGGGGACTATCCTACGCTAACAGGATGAACATACCGTACGTCATTATTCTCGGTGAGGAAGAATATGGTAGAGACGCTGTTGCAGTGAAGACCATGAAGACTGAAAAGCAGGACGAGGTTAAGATCAGCGAACTCACAGCGTTTTTGAAGGGTGAAAAATGACACAGAGCAAGATCTCCCTTGCATTGCCAAATAAGGGCAGATTGAAACAGCCAGCATTAGACATGTTGAATAAAGCCGGGGTTCAGGTATTAGAAATGGAGAGGGAGTATCTAGTTGATACTTCTGACCCAGATCTTCAGATCATATTCGCTAGGACAAGTGACATACCGGTTTACGTGCACTTTGGAACAGTTGATTTAGGTATAACGGGCCACGACCTAGTAGCAGAGAGGTCTGCTGACGTGTACGAGATTTTAGATCTCAAATTTGGAGATTGCAAACTCGTTGTGGCAGTGCCTGACCAGTCAGAAATATTCAAACTTGAAGATTTGCCTAATGACATTAGGGTTGCGACTGAGTTCCCAAACATAACAAACGCTTACTTTGAGGAAAAGGGTAAGAAAGCTGAGGTCATAACAGTCCATGGCGCCACAGAGATAACGCCCACTTTAGGGTTGGCTGATGCGGTGGTGGACCTGATGAGCACAGGTAATACATTGAAAGTGAATAACCTTCGACCTATAGAGACGGTGATGACAAGCACAGCCAGACTGATATGCAATAAAATCAGCCATAAAACAAAGGAGAAGCCCATTACATCTCTAGTTGAAAAGATGAAGAATGTTGTTGGAGGTGGCTAAAGTGAAGATCATAAAACTGAAAGATGGCTCAGCAAAGTTAGTCCTAGAGAAGCTAGAGAAACGTGGAAAAGTTCACATAGAAGCCATTGAACCTGTGGTTCGAGAGATTGTTGATAATGTGAAAACCTCTGGTGACGTGGCACTATTGGAGTACACGAAACGCTTCGATAAAGTTGATCTCAACAGGGACGAATTGAAGGTTTCACCTGACAAGCTCAAAGAGGCCTACAAATCGCTGAAAGAGGAAGAGGTTAAAGCTCTCAAAAGCGCTGCGAGAAACATTCGAATACACCACTCCAGACAGATGAGAGAGCTAGACTTTAAAGAAACTGTGGAAGGCGTGAGGGTGGCTCAGGTTTTGAGACCTATACGAAGAGTTGGCATCTACGTGCCTGGAGGAAAAGCGGTCTATCCTTCCTCGGTTTTAATGACTGTTATACCAGCGAAGGTGGCAGGAGTGAAGGAGATCGTTCTATGCACTCCTCCGGACAAGAATGGAAAGGTTAATTCTGCTGTTCTAGTGGCAGCACAGGAAGCAGGAGCTGACACTATCTTTAAGGTTGGAGGCGCCCAGGCTATATCCGCTATGGCCTATGGTACAGAGTCTATACCAATAGTAGACAAGATTGTTGGTCCTGGAAACATCTACGTAACTGCAGCGAAGATCATGGTGAGCCATGATGTAGCAATTGATAATCCAGCTGGACCCAGCGAGATAATGGTCTTGGCAGATGAAAGTGCTGATCCCCAGTTTATAGCTATTGATCTCATCGCTCAATGTGAGCATGGGTCTGACGCTATTGCTCTTCTTGTAACTGTGTCAGATGAGTTAGCCAATAAGGTGTCTGAACAGGTATATCGAATGTTAAAGTCAGTTAAGAGAGTGGAGTTTGTTAATGAGGCGCTTGAGAAGAACTGTTGGATCTTTGTGTCTGGTTCTATTGAAGAGGCTTTGCAACTTGTGAATAGATTGGCGCCAGAGCATCTTGAGGTTATGGTTAAAGATCCATTTACGGTTTTAGAGAAGGTGGAGAACGCTGGAGCAGTCTTTCTGGGACAGTACACTCCAGTGGCAGTAGGTGATTATGCAGCTGGATCTAATCATGTTTTACCAGTTGGAGGCTACGCGAGGGTCTTTTCTGGGCTTTCAATTCGTGACTTTACGAAGACAATGGATGTTGTATCCTGTAGTAGAGATGGGCTGCGTAATTTGGAGAAAACGGTAAGTGTTTTGGCTTTTTTAGAGGGGTTGGAAGAACACTCAAAATCTGTTTCTGTGAGGTTGAAAGATGAAAAACAATGAATTCGCCCGTGATGATATCGAAGAGTTTGACCTTTACACAAGGAAGAATTATGAAAGATTCAGTGAGTTTGATGAACCTGTTCTGCTTGACCATAACGAGAACTGGTTCATAAGCTTGGAGTGGCAGAGGAAGATTCTGAAAAAAGTCGTGGAATCTCTCGACGTAAGGCGTTATCCTAGACCATATAGTCCGTCTCTTTCGGTGATTGTAGCTGAATTACTAAAGGTTGAGGCTGATATGATAGCTGTTGGAAATGGTTTGGATGAGGTGATAGATATCATAACTCGAGCCTTTGTAGAGAAAGGGGATGAAGTTATCTGCCTGGATAATCTCTTAACCGGTAAAAGAGAAAATATTGAA
>DAOVDL010000116.1 GCA_030669485.1 Candidatus Bathyarchaeota archaeon | reverse complement strand
AATAATCGGACGATAAGAAAGAGCGATTTACCCTTGAGGTATTAAATTGTATCAACTGTTGGAAAGCGATTTAATTATGTCGTTCCTTCATATAACATGGAAGTCAGCGCAAAAGCGAATCCAAGTAGGTATGAACCTCTGAATTTTGGAACCAATTCTAGCAACAAAAACGCTTCGAATCCCGGCCGGTCCACCATAAGAAACCGAAGTTTCCAAATTCATTTTCTACTGTTTACTATGTGCCGTATTGTGTAGTAGATGCAGCCTACTGCGATCCAGCCTAGGGTGAGATAGTAGACTATCCCTTCCTACTGGGTCATCGCCACTGCAATAATGATGATCGTTACCACCGGCAGCATCACCCCCCCCGGCACCCTGAATGATGGCTTAACATCCCCTCTATATCGGCGTAGGAAGATGACGGACAGACTGCATATCACACATATGATCCCAAAGCAACCACCCCCCATCTGAATGAGGAAATAGATGAGCTGCGGGAACATTGCTACCACAATTGAAACTACGAGTAAGAAGGTCAGGGAAACAACAGGCGTGTTGAACCGTTTATTGACTTGGGCAAAGGGACGGGGAAGGATCCCTGTCCTACCCATCGCTAAGAGAACTCTGCTGCTGTCGAGGAATAGCACGGTCATGGTGGTGAGGATGGCGATTATCGCGGCTAGGGAGATAACGGGGATTAGCCATGGGGCACTAAACTTGGTGGCAGCGTAGGATAAGGGAGCGTAGAATGCGAAGGTGTTCTGGGGGGTGAAATCAGTCCAAGGGGCAGCTCCGAATGTGACGAAGAGTATTAAAAAGTAGAAGACGGCTGTGATTGGGAAGGCGATGGATATGGCCTTGGGGATGGTTCTCTGAGGCTCCTTAATCTCCTCCGCAATCGACGTTAAGGCAATCCACGCCGTGTATCCGAGCCAAGCGATGGTTATGCTTAACAGCCCCCCTCCCAAACCCATCTGACCTGAGATAAATGGGGTGTAGTGGGTGAGGTCGATGTTGAAGATTCCCACAGCGATGTAGGGGATCATCAGTGCGATGAGGATGGAGGTGAGTATGGTGTTTGTTATGCCTGTGAGTCTTATGCCAAGGCAGTTTATCGCCCAAACGAAGACTATGAACAGAACCGCTACAGGCACGGTGTATGCTTCGAACCCGGGGATGAATGTGGCTATGAGTTGAGCCAAATATATTGCGCCCACGGTCTGGGCTATCACCCCGAATGTAAACCAGTAAAGCCAGCCGGTTAAGAAGCTGAAGAAGGTTCGCGGCCCCTTCCTTCTCCCAAAAGTCTCGTAGGGATAGACGTAGATGCCCCCAGCCTTAGGGAAGGCTGTGGCCAGCTCTATGAAGTTCAATGCTATAATGTACATCAACACTCCTGCCAGAATCCATACTAAAACCGCGGCTGGACCGGCTAGCATGACGGTGGTTGGTGACAGCACGAAGACGGCTATTCCAACCATGCCGCCTATGCAGATGGCTACGCTTTCCCTAACCCCTAGGGACCCGGCTTTGAGTTTGCCTTTCTGAATCATCAGCACCCTCATCCATTCTAGGTAGATTACAAAAATTTATATGATAACATATATGAGTTGCTACTTAAAAATGAGTAGAAAGTTAAATTGGACAGATGATACTATACTTACCGAAAACAGAGGCCGATGTATTTGACAAGGGAAGTAGCTTCTGAAGCTCCCAGATACTCAGAGGAGATGGCATGGTGGACACCAATTCTGAGAAAGTTAATGCGTAGAGAAGATTTGAGCGCGAATGAGGGAAAGGAGGCAGCGCGTAGAATCTTCTCCCTCCTTGAGAAGGGGTGGGAGGAGACCCCTGTTTTGATGGCAGGCTTCTTCGGCGGATTAACAGCTAAAGGGGCTACTGTGGATGAGCTGGCTGCTATGGCTTCAGCTATGGAGGACTCCAAGTCATTCAGGTTCCAGTTCGACGTGAAGAAGCCGGTTGTAACGGGGGGAGGTACCGGGGGAGATACTTTGAAGACGATCAACGTCACAACACCAGCCCTGATAGTTGCTGCTGCTGCAGGTGCCTCAACGGCTAAAAGTGCAGCAAAGGCATTCTCCTCTAAAACAGGGTCTGCTGATCTGGCTGTGACGATGGGTGTGAATATTGATGCTTCACCTGAGGTTGCGAAGAAGTGTGTTGAGAGGCTGGGTGTTACGATCTGGGCCTCCGCTGGAATCTACCCTTGGATGGAGCCTGTTCTGCGGCTTAGAAACCTTCCCACCGCCCCGATCCTCTTCCCATTGATGAACTCGTTGAGGCTGATGATTGCAACCGCGCTGAACCCCTTCTCCGTTAAGAGGCAGATACGGGGGGTATCTACTCCGAACACGGAGCTTGTTGCCAAGGTGCTCTCAATGGTCGGCCATGAGAGGGCGCTTGTGCCAATTGGGTATGGAAGGGATGAGGGTGTAAGGCTTGATGAGATATCAAATTTGGGGAAGAGCGTAATCTCCGAGCTTGACCTCAACGGAAAGATTGAAACATACGAGGTTCATCCAGAGGACTTGGGTGTGAAGCTTGGAGACCCCGATGAGGTCAGGGCAGGGGATACACATGAGGAGAACGCCAAGGCCGCTCTGAGGGTTCTGGCGGGGAAGGATCGGGGGGCTAAGCGTGATCTAATACTCATAAACGCTGGAGCGATGCTTTATCTGGCTGACATGGTCAAGGACCTGAAGGACGGGTATGAGATGGCTTGCAATGCTGTGGATTCCTTTAACGTGACCGAGAAGGTTGAGAGCTTGGTGGTTATGAGCGGTGGAGATCTGCGGAGATTCAAATCCCTGCTCGCAAAGATCTAGCTTCTCTTCACCTTGAAACTCACCCCTATGATACCCTCTTCCACACTCATCTTCTTCAGTTCAAGCTCAACCGCGTCATCGCCCGTGGTGAAGCCTTCTCCATCGACGAATGTGGGGGCATCTCTTCCACCCCACACCATGGGCATGACCCAAACAAACAATTCATCCACCGCCCTCTCCTGTAGAAAGCTCCATCTCACCTCACCCCCACCCTCCACCAGCAGCCTTCTCACTCCCCGCTCATAGAGCCTTTCAAGGAGCTCTTTGACGTTGACTTTGACTTCGCCGCATTCGATAACCTCCACGCGGCTTCTCAATTTTTCCACAATGTCAGAGGGTGCTGAGCGGGAGACCGCTATGATTGTAGGTGCCTCCTCTGGGTTGAGGATTGCTGCGTCTGGGGGGGTGCGGGCTTTGCTGTCTAGGACGACGCGGAGAGGGGTTTTACCCTCCGCCAGTCTCACTGTTAATCGGGGGTTGTCGGCTAGAATGGTTCCAACGCCGACTAGGATGCAGTCTACCTCTGTTCTCAGGCGGTGGAGTTTTTCCTGCATCTTGGGGCCCATGAAAGGGGTGAATAGCTGGCCTTCACGGGTTTTGGGGGCGGTCTTGCCGTCTAGGCTCATGAAGCCTCCGATGATCACGTAGGGCCTGCTCAAACAGAACACCGTTTCGTTGGTAAGCTTTCGCGTTGTTACATCATGGTTTGTTTGTGGGAGATATGTTTTGCTGATGTCGGTGAAGGCTTCAGGGTTGGGCTTCGGAGAATTGGAGTCTAATCCCCAGCCAGAGGGGGCATATATAGTGTCCTAGGGGGTGTGGGATGGGATTGTTTTTCGGTTTAGATCTGTTTAGT
>DAOVDL010000137.1 GCA_030669485.1 Candidatus Bathyarchaeota archaeon | reverse complement strand
AGTCAGCCCTGGCGGTCAACCTTATGATTTGAACCTCTATGAGGCGCTGGAAAGCATTGAACGTGCCGTGAGAGTGGTTAGGGATGGAGGTGTGATAGTTCTGGTTGCAGAGTGTTCCAAAGGCTATGGTACATCCCGCTTCTACAGATGGGTGGAAGAGCTTGACAGCATCGAGGCTGTGAAGACTGAGACACGTAAGCATTTCACCTATGGTCTTCATAAGGTAGCTCAACTTCTTCATGTCCTTAACAATGTGAAAGTTGTTTTAGTTTCAACTTTACCTGAAACGATATCAACAAGCGTCTTCAGGTTTAAAGTAGCTAAATCCGCAGGTGACGGACTTGACTTGGCATACAGATTTGCAGGCAGAAGAGCCAAAGTATGGGTTCTTCCCCAAGCTATGGAAACACTGCCAACCCTTGTTAGCAGAGAAGAGCCGCGCTGAGAGCCATCAGGAAGTATGCCATTATTCCCAATATTTTTCTCCAGCAGAGAGTCAGAGGCGACAAGGGTTTTGGTCCATGTTAACCCTAGCGGTTTTGAAACGCCAACTATCCACATTCACTCATGTATGCTTAAATATGGGGAATATGTGAGACTAAGGTTAATGTTGAGCCAGATTTGAAAGATTATGAAAGTGATCAGCACCAATGAGTGAAGTGTCTACCCCAACGTCGGCGTATAGGATTATGAGGTTTAAAGAGGAGGATCTCGATGATGTTACTTCTATTAACAGGTTCTCTCTTCCAGAGAACTATAGCTCTGCTTTCTTCCTAGACTTGTATCGATTGCACCCTGAGACCTTCATTGTAGCTAAGTATAACGACAAGGTAGTAGGCTACACTATGTGCCGGATTGAGTGGGGTTTTTCAGGGGTGCAGAGGTTCAAGGTTGCTAGGAAGTGTCACATCATTTCCATAGCTGTAATGCCTGAGCATAGGATGAAGCGTGTGGCAACTGCCTTGATGCACGCAGTCTTGAAGGCAGTGAGCCTTCACAACTGTAACGAAACCTTCCTTGAGGTAAGGACAAGCAACAGTAAAGCAATAGCTCTCTACGGGAAGTTAGGTTACCGTATGGTTAAGAAGATATCAGGGTATTACTGTGACGGTGAAGAGGCAGTAGTGATGGGGCGTACCCTCCCCATTCGCCCCGAAGAAGTTGCACCCATTGAAGGGATATTAGACTGCACTTGAGAAGAGAAAACCTAACTCTGTGGGGCTCAGTTAACCAAGCATTGGGGTTTCAGTTACTACTTATAAGATGTCTGTTTTAACTTATTTATTGGAAGTCTTGCAGCGTTGAAGATCGTGGGGGACGTATAGTGAAGTATGTTCTTGTCATTGGAGACGGGATGGCTGACTATCCGGTGGAGGCTCTTGGGGGTAAAACGCCTCTAGAGGTGGCTGACCATCCGAATATGGATAAGATAATCTCTAAGGGTATATGTGGAACCCTGAGAACAATACCTGTAGGGATGGATAAGGGTTCAGATGTTGCTACCCTCTCGATTCTGGGCTATGACCCGAGGCGGTATCATATGGGCAGGGGATCTCTTGAAGCCGTTGCTGCTGGCATTAAGATTGGTGAGGAAGATGTTGCTCTAAGATGTAACCTCATCACTGAGAGCGATGGATGCCTAGCTGACTATTCAGCGGGGCATATATCTAATGGGGAGGCTAAGATTCTGGTAGACCTTCTTCAAACGAACTTTGGGAAAGGTAATGAGATAAGCTTCTACCGTGGTGTAAGCTACAGGCATATCCTAGTTTTAAGGGGCGAGAAATATTCAGATGAGCTTTTGTGCAGCCCCCCTCATGATTTCGTAGGTAAGCCGATAGGAGAGTTACTGGTTAAGCCTGTGTCGAAGGCGGCTGCTGAAACTGCTGAACTGGTGAACAGGATGATTCTTGACTCGAAGGAAGTTCTCTCCAATGACCCCATAAATCGGCGGAGAGTTGAGAGGGGTGAGAACTCTGGAAATATGATGTGGCCTTGGAGTCCGGGGAGAAGGCTCAGTCTTCCAGTTTTTGAGGAGAAATATGGTGTTAAGGGGGCAGTAATCTCAGGGGTTAACATTGTGAAGGGGATAGGGCTTCTGGCTGGGATGCATGTAATTGAGGTTCCTGGGGCAACGGGTTACTTTGACACTGACTATGAGGCAAAAGCGGATTACGCGGTTGATTGTCTGAAACTCTACGACTTTGTTGTTGTCCATGTTGAGGCGCCTGATGAGGCAGGGCATCTTGGGGATGCTGAGTTGAAGGTGAAGACTATTGAGGAGCTGGATAGAAGGCTTATGGGGAGAATTCTAGGTCGTTTAGGTGGTGACTGTGCCTTCGCTGTTCTGCCGGATCATATGACGCCGGTTAAGGTTAGAACGCATACTGATGATCCGGTTCCCTTTGCAATCTACAATCCGGCTTTAGGCGGCGTAGAGGTGAAGAGGCGTTTCACTGAGAAGTCGGTGGAGGGATCTGAACTTAACCTTGAGGGAAGCCGCTTCATAGAGCTTTTTCTGAAGTCGGGTTGAGGGTTTAGCTTTTCTTCAGAGCTAGGTATAGGTAGATGGTTAGGGATAGGGCTGCAGGTATGTAGAAGACTCCGATCGCGAACTCGGGTACGAAGAAGGGGCCAAGGAGTTGTGCGGCTAGAACAGTTAGGGCGACGATCACCATGATCACTGAGGCCCACAGCCAACCCTTAACTTCACCCATCTCTAGGGTCTGTTCCTGTGAATGGTTTGGTTGGAGGGAGAATTTCTTCAGTTTCATTTTTTCTCTTTCTTTACGAGTTTTTTGAGGGGTATATCCACGTAGGTGCCATTGGGCATCTTTCTTCTTATGGTGATGGGGAGGATGCCTGCTTCAAGCTCCATGTTCGCTAGATCTATGGGTTTTGTTAGATTTTTAGGGGCTTTGAGGAGGAGGGGTGCACCTAAGGCTATTTGGAGAGCGCGGGCGCCGGTGATCCTTGCTCTCTCAAACCTTGTCAGCTTTGGTGGTCCAATGAGCTCTTGGTTCAGTGTGGTCACCTCGGGTCTCCATCAAACGGAACTTGTATTGGACGATTCACGTTGAGAATTGCACATATCTCCAGCCTGTTCATCTGTTTAAATAAAAGTGTTCTACATTTGACCTTCGTGGATATAAGTCTTATCGTTTATGGAAGTTGTTGCTGGTTTGGTTTTTGTGGGTTTTAGCGGGTTGGTTGAAGAGGGGGGGTGTCTCAACTTGGGACCATTTGGGTCAACTTGGGACTTTTAG
>DAOVDL010000152.1 GCA_030669485.1 Candidatus Bathyarchaeota archaeon | reverse complement strand
ACGTTGGGAAAGCCTGCATCATCGCAACTTCCACTTACGGTTCAGAGGTTGCTCCTGAGGTGAAATTTCTCCGAGCCTTCAGAGACCAGACGGTTTACTCAACGTTCGCCGGCACCCAGTTCATGGGTGTCTTCGACGCATGGTACTACTCATTCAGTCCATCTGTAGCTAGCTTCATCACCGGCAATTCCCCTGCAAAGACCGTTATGAAGGGTGCTCTATACCCGCTCATGGGTATACTGCATCTATCAACGGAAGCCTATTCATTATTCACCCCCAACTGTGAGGTCGGTATCGTAATAGCTGGCCTTATCGCCAGCAGCCTCATAGGAGTTGTCTACTTCTCACCCCCGACGGTAATAGGGCTCTTGGCGTTGAAGCGGCATAGAAAGAGCCCCCTCAAGATTGGTCAGCTTATGCCGCTCCTAGTTCCATGGCTTGGAAGCATAGGACTAATGCTCCTCGCAGAGGTCACAGTTTCACAGACCCTCATGGCAGTTAGCGCCGGAGCATTCGTAGTGTTGACTATAGCGTTGACAGCGGGGGCGATTGCCTTGAGGACAGTACGCCATCTCAATTAAACACTCTTAACGTCAACTCCAGATTTAGGTTAGAGATGGGCTATCACATCCCTGAAGAGTTTAATGAAAGTATGCCGGCCAAATGAGTTTTGAAATCGACCAGCGCGTATCGGCGAGCATAGGGCTGGAGCAAAAAATGGAGATTTAGGTTTTTGTTTTTATGGAAGCTAGTTTTAAGGCGATGGTGCCTGTAGATAGAGCTACTGTTGCTACAACAAATATGCCAGTTGCAGCCATCATAAGGGTCTGTGAGGCCGCTGTCTCTCCAAGAACCATCAAAACTATGCTTACAAGCCATACGGCTGCCAAGGGTTTAAGCTGACCGACCTTCAGCAACCGTTTCTTCAGCCTCCTTACAGCCAACAAGGCTAATGTGGTTGGCGGCGCGAAGTACACAATTCCTATTAAGCTGCTTGCAACCAGCCCAGCAGTTATGACTCCGACTTCGCTGTTA
The DNA here is from genome assembly GCA_030669485.1 of Candidatus Bathyarchaeota archaeon. Next base: position 1,969 of record DAOVDL010000152.1, on the reverse strand, counting down.
GAGCTGAAAGCAGAGCTGGTTAATGCTGCCAGATGCAGGGTTCCAAGAAGCGGATAGAGCAAACCCTCCATAATCGGCTTTACCTCTGGATGATCCCAGATGAAGGCCGCGAAAGCTGGACTCCAAGAATAGTACCAAGCATTGAACACTTTCATGAACTGGCTTCCAGCGTAGGTTGAGTGGACTACGCCTTCCCTGAAGGCTCTGAGAAATTGAACCTCAACTGCAGACTCCGAGCCATAGGTCGATGTGGCGATGATGCACCTCTTCTCTACAGCTTCAAACGTTACCTCCGTGCCAGCCCCCTCGTAAACATCATCGCCTTTCCAGCTTGCCGACACAGTCCATGGGCCACCTATGTCCGGCTTAAGGATGTCAGTGAATGAGCCATCTGAGGCGGTGGTCACCTTCCTTGCGACTCCTCCAAAGTAAACCTCGCCTGCCGCTTTACTCTTGTAGATCAGCGTAACCTCCACACCTGCACGCGGGGGGTCTATCCTGCCCGTCACCGTTAGCTCCTTTCCAACCTCAGCCTCCCTCGGTGAGACGGATATTATTATTTCACTTGGGAGTTTCGCGTTGAATGTTACCTCTTTGCCCACTGCACCCTTATGGTCGTAGTCTCCCTCCCAGCTTGCTACCACACCCCAGCCTCCATCTTCCCCCAAGCTCTTGTCGTCACTCCTCAAGGCTTGAGCGTTAAGGCCTGATGTTGCAAGTGTAGCGACGGACAGAAAGAGGGTTAGCGCAATTAAAGCAACTATGAGTTTTTTCATTTAGCCTTCTCTCCTCTCACTTCAAGCTCCACAGCCAAAGGTACAGCATCAGGACTCCCAGCAGAACTATGATACCGGATGCAACTCCCACAACCATAAGAACATTCAGGTTGACCGTGGCAGTAGTCAAGTAGGCCTGTGCCTTAGGAATTCCTAACTCTCCATGCATCAACATTAACTCTGTGATGTCAAGGTTGGCGAGGGAGGAGGTCACTGAACTCATAAGCACCCCGTCGATGAGCATCAACACTCCTCCGATAATTAATAGAATGATTGCAGCCGTGGGCTTTTTGCTTTGATTCACTCTTCCACCTATTGTCAGCATCTTTAGGTCTCTTATTCTATTGTAATTCGGTCAGAATTCCGTTCAACATCCTAAATCTTCTTGACCCATAGCCGGCTAACTCTGAGCTATGGGTAACCATCACCACTGTTGTGCCTTTACCATTTATACCGCTGATAAGCTGCATTATTTCTCTCTCCGTTTCTTCATCCAGATCGGATGTGGGTTCGTCGGCCATAAGAATCTCAGACTGCTGCATTAAGGCTCTCGCTATCACAACCCTCTTTCGCTCACCAGCCGATAACTGTGACGGATAGGCTTTTCCCTTTCCTTCTAATTCAACACTCTTAAGCGACTCCACAGCGCTCATACGGATGTTTTCCACCTCCTTCTGAAATACTGTGGAAAGCCTGACATTATCTAACACGTTTAGGCTGGGTATCAGGCTAGGGTACTGGAGGATGAACCCGATTCTTCGGTTACGAAGTATAGCCCGATCTCGGTCGCTCAACTGCCAAATATCTGTGCCGGCTAGGCTGACAGCTCCCGAAGTAGGCCTTGTCAACCCGGTCATTAGGCTCAGTAAAGTTGTCTTCCCACTTCCAGAGCGCCCCATGATTAGGGCAAAATCCTTTGGCTTCACTTTCAGATCTACATTATCCACAGCTTTCACAAGGTTTCCTCTAAGCTGATAATGCTTGGATACCCCTCGAAGCTCAAGCATCCGCTACTCCCTCTTGACTACGTCGTGGGGATCTAGTCTACAGCTCAGAGCAGCCGGGTAAGAAACAGCTGCAACACCTGTTACAACGGATAATCCGATGCATATACCGGCCAGCGTTATAGTATCGGTTATACTTGGCCACAGGTGCAGGATTCTTAGTGAATCCGCAATCGTAGAGCCAAAGGC